>JAHYJD010000015.1 GCA_019429365.1 Bacteroidales bacterium
TACCAGGTTCACAATTTTTTTGTTTTGGTAAAAATAGGCGGTGGCAGCATCGAAAAACAACAGGTCAGTTTCGTATTTTGCCCTGGTGGTAATGCCTTTGAAATCGTCCCAGGCAAGATAATCTGGAATTTCAAAATACGCCACCTTGGGTTGTGCCTGGTCCAGGTACATGTCTTCGCCAACCGGCTCAAGGTAAAAGAACTTTTGCAGGCGGATCAGCACCATTTCCTCTTTCAGATTGGAAAAGTGTTTTTTGAACTTGACTCCCTCATTTTGATAAAGCTCCTGAAGATGGCTGATCTGACAATACCTTTTTACTTGCTTAACCCTGATAACCTGGCAGGTGCGGTTATTCATGCTGGTGCTGCCGGGAGTGGCATCGAAAGGGTAGTTTACCTTTTTTCTCACATTGTGGGTGGCCCGCAAAATGGTCTCAAAAGGGTGGTGCCCATCAAGCACAAAATAAAGATAGGCATTGGTCTCAATCTCTGGTCCATCGTTGTAATAGCCGAAAAAGGGCGTTTTTGACTCCATTACCTGTGTGTTGGCCATTACCAGGTCGCTGCTCAGGGTGGTCAAGGGTTCCTCCTTGGTGACCCCGCCGTACCTTTCAATTATCTCTGCTTTTTCCATAGTGTTATGTTTTGGGTGCTGCAACCTTAAAGGTACAAAAAAATAAATCCCAAAGCAATGGCTTGGAAAAATGAAAGGAAAAACAGCTAAATGGTTGATGGTTAACCTACTACCGGACGGTCACCTCAAGGGCGTTGTCGCACTCTTCGGGTGCGTCTGAATGGCAGCTGCAGGCAAGGGCTTTACCAGTCTTGGGGTCGAATTTCGACCCGCAGGTTTTCTTAAAGCTTTCGCCGGGAATGAAGAACATTTTTATGGCAATGCCGCCAATGGCAAGCGCAAGAAGTACTATGGCGAGAAGAAAGACTTGCATTTTTATATACGGTTAAATTAGTTTTATACATATAAAGTTAAGCATTTTTTTCGAAAGGATGCTTATTTTTTGGTCATCCAGGCCATTAAAATTCCAGCTGCCACCGAGGCGTTGAGTGATTCGGCCGAGTTCAGGCTGTTTGACTGCCTGCCACCGGGAATGCGTAATTTTTTTCCCACGAAAGTGGCCACCTTATACGATATGCCTTTCGATTCGTTGCCAATAACCATCAATCCCTGGCCGGAAGGATTTACTTCAAAGAGGTTCTCGCCTTCGAGAAAAGCCCCGTAAACGGGTGTGCCTGCCTTGGTTTTTTCGAAAAATGGCTCCAGTTCAGTGTAAGAAACCTTAACGCGCAAAAAAGAACCCATGGTGGCCTGCACCACTTTGGGGCTGAACACCTCGGCCGTATCGGGCGAGCAAATAATCTGTCGGATACCAAACCAGTCGGCCGTACGTATGATGGTGCCCAGATTGCCTGGATCCTGCACCTTGTCGAGCACCAGCGAGAGGCTACCGGCCATGTGCTCCGGTTCGTTTCCCGGCTCCGGCGTTTTTACCACCGCCATTACCTTATTGGGCGTTTTTAGCCCACTGATGCGGCCCAGGTCTTTTTCACTCAACTCATAAATGTCCACCCCAGGCCGGATTTCGTGACGATGGGCTTCGAGCCAGCCCGAAAGGGCGTAAATCCCTTCCACACCAAAGTTGCTGGCCCATAGTTCGCTGACAATCTTTTCGCCTTCGGCCACAAAAACGCCGTATTGCCGCCTGAACTTTTTCTGCTGCAGGCTCTGAATGTATTTTATTTGCGAATGGCTTAGCATCGTTGCAGGTTTTGTTTGCAATATTACAAAAAAACCTGTCCCCGCAATGGAGGACAGGCTTTTCATTTGCTGTTTGAGCAGCGGAGGCTTATTCGGCTACCACTTCAAATTTGATGTCGAAACGCACTTCTTTGTGCAGGTTGATCTTGGCAGTGTAAACGCCCAGTTCTTTCACGGCGTCGCCGTCAACCACGATGCGCTTGCGGTCCACCTCAATGTCGAACTGCTCCTTAATGGCTTCTGCGATCTGCAAAGCATTTACTGAACCGAAGATTTTTCCGGAAGTACCTACCTTGGCGCCAATCTTCACTTCAATGTCGCGCAGTTTCTCAGCCAGTTTCTCGGCATCCTTCTTCACTTTCTCCTCTTTATAAGCGCGCTGCTTCATGGTTTCGGCGAGTTTCTTCTTCTCAGAAGGAAGGGCGAGAATGGCCAGTCCTTTGGGAATCAAATAATTGGCGCCGTATCCGTCTTTTACGGTTAAGATATCGTCTTTAAATCCCAGGTTGGGAACATCTTGAATCAGAATAATTTCCATCGTTTTATCTCCTTATTTTAAAAGATCAGCTACATAAGGCATAAGAGAAAGGTGGCGGGCACGCTTGATGGCGCGGGCCACTTTGCGCTGGTATTTCACCGAAGTACCGGTAAGTCGCCTGGGAAGAATCTTCCCCTGCTCATTCACAAACTTCAGCAGGAAGTTCGCGTCTTTGTAGTCGATGTATTTGATGCCGGATTTCTTGAAGCGGCAGTATTTTTTCTTCTTGATATCAACGGCAATGGGAGCCAGATACCTTATTTCTGAATTCTGCTGGTTAGCCATGTTTTAATGTCTTTGTTTCGTTAAACTACCTGTTTATTCTTTTTCCGTTACTTTCGAAACGTCCTTGTCGGCGCGCCTCTTTTCGTTATAGGCCACGGCAAATTTGTCGAGGCTTACGGTAAGGAATCGGATAATGCGCTCATCCCTTTTCATTGCCAGCTCAAGCTCGGCAACTAAGGTGGGCTCGGCTTTAAACTCTATCAGATGATAGAAGCCGGTCGATTTTTTCTGAATAGGATAAGCGAGTTTGCGCAGGCCCCAGTGATTTTCATACACGATCTCGGCACCTTTGCTTCTCAGGAAGTCCTGAAACTTACTTACCGCTTCCTTCATCTGTTCATCAGACAAAACGGGAGTCATAATGAAAACGGTTTCGTACTGTCTAAGCATTTTTGTTTGTGTTTTTAAATGATTGATTTACTTTGCTTTTTCGTTTCGTGAAACGAGTTGCAAAGGTAATAAAAGTTTTTGGAAATCAATGCCTGCCCTGAAAAGAGATTTTTGGGCAGGGAAGGGGCTTGCAGGAAATTCTTTTGAAAAATAATTTTCTGCGGAAAAATAGTGAAGTGGCCTTATTGACGAATAGTCCGTTTAGTTTAGAACCGGCTAAAAGGAACTCCATTATTGACCATGATGAGACGGCCATCGGTCATTTCGGCAATTACGTAGTAAACATAAGCAGTTTCCGGAGTGGTACGATTGTCCGTATAAGTTCCTCTTTCGTTTGCAACAGTGGTAAGCAGTGCGGGTTCATCATCGTTGGTTTGCCTCATAATGCGCAGGTTTTTGACTCCCTCAAGGCTCAACGGAACCCATTGAAGCAAAATGTTGTTTCCGGCATGGCTGCAAGAAAGCACCAGGCGGGTTTGCCTTAATTGGTTTTCCAGGCTTACTTCCGTTCGTCTTGCCGAGGGTTTCCCAGCCAGGTTGAGTGCTTCTACCTGGTAAGTGATTTCGCCTTGCTCCTTTATTTTGGTGTCAAGGAAAGTGTTTTCCCATATAGGCTCCGTATTAATTTTTTCAGGTGGGTTGCCGTTTACTTTTCTGTAAACATTATAGCCACTAGCTCCTTGTATTGGATCATCAGTGGTCCAGAAAAGTCGGATTTGCCCTTCGTTCTCAAAACTAAAATCCACTTCGGCTGGTGATGAAGCCAGGATATTCTCGGGAAAGAAAACTAATGTGGTATCGCTGGGTACGCTCTCGAGGTAACCATCGCTTATGGAAACACAATAATACTCCAAGGTGATAACCGAGTCAGAAACGGGGAGGCTGTCCGTTGCACTTATGAACTCTCCGGGTAAATAAAAGGGTGCACCGAGCGGAGAAAAGTCTCCCGTGTTGTTTTCCCGGCGATAAAGCTGGTATCCGAATATATTGTCGCCCATTTTTCTCCAGTTGAGGTTTATGTGTTGGCCCTGGCGCCGGGCTGAAAACTCAAGGGGGCGCAAAGGGGTTTCTGCGTGGGTGCTGAAACCATGCACCCGGACACTGGGCGGCTGGTAACCAAAGAAATCATGAATTAGAATGAAGTAAAACCAGGGTTCGTTGGCCCGGGAAACCTGATCCACATAGCTTCGGGCTTCTGCCGGAAGGCGGGTTACCAGTTCAAAGCCTTCATCAAAGTTCCTGCTGCGAAAAATGGCTTGGGTGACAACAGTGGCCGGATTGCGTAACTCCCAGGTGAGTTCAATGGCCTTTTCTCCACGCACTGGCTTGGTGCTTAGATTAAAAACCTCCGGAGGTGCCAAATGGCCAAAGTTGTGGGCAAATAAAATTTCTGAGTTCCTGGAAGTGCCTTCTGGAGTCTGAATTTGAATGTAATATTGCCAAATACCTTTGGTTGTTAGCGTGGTATCAATAACGCCTAAGGTCAGGGTGTCTCCCAGATGATTAAAAAACTGGGAGGTTTTAATTTGTTCGAAGGCATCTTGGTTGTGAGGAGACCTGAAAATCTTAAAGTCAAGGATGGTGTCCTGATTGCCCGGTATTTCCCATTGCAAGGCTGGGGTGTTGGTTTGGCTGTTGCTGCTTTTTGCCCCGATCACCTGCGCTTGCATTGCGGCCGGCAAAAAAATGAACCAGCAGATTATCCATAGTTTTTTCATGACTTGTCAAAAAAGTTTGAATGAATTAATGCGGACTTGCTTGTGGACACTCTGAAAAAGCCTCAACGCTCAAATCCCATTTTAAATTTGACACATTAAACTCCGATTCTACCTTAACGCTTATCAGCTTTGAAAACTGCTCTAATAGATAGCTGACTTGTAAAATTTCAAAAACCGGTGCACAATCTCCAGCCAGAATTGGATTTACTTCTCCTGAGCCACAGGTGTTAATTTTAAATTCTCCATTTTCATAACCACCTTGTATGTCAAACCACAATGAACCCCGGCCACCCACCAGGCAACTTGGGCCAAATTCAATAGGCGAAAGGTTTTTGGTTCCTGTGATCCACGCATATCCGTATCCGCCAATGCCGTAATTTGATGACCCGAAATCGACGTTTACGAACATGCCCAAGCCTGCCACGGCAGAAACATCAAGTAATTGCGAAAAAGGAATTTTGCTATTGAATAGCTCTTTCTCACCAATGACGTAAAGGCCAGCAAAATTATTGAATTCGGGCAGGTTGTGTTTAAAGTTTGCTCTAACACGAAAAAGGTCCATTTCCTGGATTACATCGGATGCCCCTACCAGCAAAGCACCTTTGAAACCCGGCATTCCGCCGCCAGGCCCCAGGCCAAAATGCTTCAGGTCGAGCAAAAAATAGTATCCGTTCTTATCGAATCGTACTGTAGCATCGCCCTCGTAAATGGTTGCATATCCAAGATTCAGAAAGTTAACGCCTATTTTCCCTAAAAGACTGCCTTCAGTAAAGTTGTAGGTCATGCTCAAATCGCCAAAAGGGGTGTTAATGTTGCTGACGCTGATTGATTCACCACTGACATCAACCAGCCCGTAAACTTTAAAATCAAGAAGTTTGTCATTCAGCCCGTCAATATCTCTTGTGTAGGCATGGTAAGTGAGGGTGTCCCATTTTGCACCTATAACAGACATGATGCCCCCCTCAACCGGCATTTTGTTCTTTCCTGCCGGCATCAGTTGCATGGTGTTGCCTTTGAAGCCTCTTGAATCAACCTTGATGATTTCAATGTTGCAGGTAGTCGGTGTTTTTGTCAGAAACCCTGTAAATTTAACAGGGGCTCCGCTTTCATCAGGCGCGGGCTTTATATACAGGTCACCATAGGTGGTGAAAAGATTAGGTGCAAACACCTGGCGGGCGGTATCCTGCATCAGGGCAAAGTCCACATTGCCATGGGCCCTCACCACATCCTGCAGCGGCTCTATTTTTGGCACCAATTTATTTTTCACTCTCGTGAAATTTATGATGGCATTGGGTGGACTATATCCCGGAATGCCAAGCTCAGGTCTTCCCTTTAAGGAGAAAAATCCCGGACCGGTCATAATACTTTGAACAGGCACATCCACAATGTTGTAAAAACGCAATGTCTGGTTTATGGTTATAGCCTCGGTTTGATTGCTTAAAATCCCAATTGATTCGAACCTGATTTCGGGTGGAACTGTGTACTCGAGGTTTCTTACCCTGCCGGCTGCCGTATTGGTGCTTCCAACCAGGCTTATCCGGTAGTGACCTATGCCTTCATCGAAGTTAAACATAGGCTCCAAGGTCCCGGAAAGTTCCAGGTCGGCAACGCCTCCAAGCGTAAGGCCTCCCTGGAGGTCAATTTGGCCTTCGTTGAGGGATTTGGGCCTTACCCTCATGTTTTTCACCCTGGCATCTACGCCTCGTCCAGTCACAATTAGCACTTCTTCCAGTACAATGGCATCTTCATTTATGTCGAAGCGCCATGGTTTGGTGGTATTTACCTTCCATTTTTCAAGTTCGAACGAAAGTTCTCCTCCAGGCGTTTCTTCTATGTTTATGTCGGTATTGTTAATTACCAGGTACCCAACCGGAATTTTCAGGTCGAGCGTTTGGTTGGGTCCTCCTCCCGGAACCTGCGTGTGTAAAATGGTTTGTAACCGGATGATGCCATTCTCCAGGTAACTATTGCTTAAACTGGCACTCGCCTCAAAATTAAAGACTTTATAATTCCTTACGGGTCTGGTGCGTAATAGGTTGTTGATGCTAAAGACCTGGTAACGTCTTCCTTGGTTGACAAACGGAATACTGGAATTAAACACGGTTGCTTTTCCCGAAAGGGTATCCATGCCAATGAAAAGCTGCCCCGAAAACTGTTGGGCAATTTCAAAACTGGCAAGGTCGAGCTTTACCTGTCCTTCCATTCGTCCCCCGCCACTTCCAAAGGTGACCTTTGTTATGGTGAGTTTCTTTTTTGGCATAAGGCCATAAAACTGGCTGATCCCATAATTATACAAGGTGCCAGTGTAGTGAGGTCCCACACGAAGCGGAATTTCAAGCGCTTCGGTTTCCAGGTTTTCATTGACAGGCTCAGGGCGATTGTTTGCTCCTTTATAAACGTAAAGGTTTTTAAAAGGTATCTTGAGATCGGGATGCAATAGTGAAAATGCGTCTGTAGGTTTGGGGCTGATGAAATACCCACTTAGAATAATGGAAGGATAAGTATTGCCCGGAAAGATTTTCTCCGTAAAGGAAGTAACGGCAACAGGAAAGCCCCAAATGGAGGAAAAGTCCCAGCCGGTCAGTGGCCTTATGGTGAAATTTTGGGTCATAGGGCCTATGGGACTCGTCTGTGGATAGCTCACGGTTTGAGTGGTTCCAATGTAGCTTGGATTGTTGCCTTCTTTAATTACCTGAACAACAAGCTGGGTGAGGTCATTGGGGATTCCCAACAGCATGTAGTAGCCCTGGGCGTTGGTGGTGGCTTCAATATACAAAGGCATCCCATCGGTATTAACCAGTTCTGAAAACACCAGTGCACCTTCCACTGGTTCGCTGGTCCCCTGGGCTGTAACATGCCCATGAATGCTTTTTGCCCTTTTGAGGGTGTAGGCCGGAAGTTCGTTCCACAAAGGAGTAACCGGAATTTGGACTGGCTCTTGCAATGGCGCATATCCTGCAGGTGGGGTAATTTTTAAAATGAACTGGTCGGCAGCCGCAGCAAATTGAAGGCGAGCCTTCCCCTGGGCATCGGTGGTGGCTTCAAAACCGCCAATATTAACTGTTGCACCCTGTATGGCCTGTCCCTGCGGGTTCCTGATTGTAACTACCGGACGGTGTAAACGGCGGTAAACCTTTATCCTGGCCATCCCTTCCGGTGGGTAAAATGTGGTATCCAACGGAAAATACTGGCTGGACAAGGGTTTAACCTCCAACTCCACATTGGCAAGCGGTTGTGCAGGTACCGTGAACACCTGACGAACCACGCTGGCTGCCGGATTTATTGGATTATACTGAATGACTTTGAGTTCGGTTTTATAATAAGGCGATTGACCAGACCTTACATAAGCTATCACTGGTTTTCCTTCTTCATCTTCTACATAGCCTGCCATCGTGCTCAGGGGCTCAAGATTTACGTCCTTGAGGTCCACCAACTCACCAAGTACCAGCTTATAGGGTTTTTGGCCCGTTTCTCCTGCCCCTCCAATTGGAGGGAATATGCGAGGTTTGTACAACGGATGTTTTACCATGATTCGCCGGTATATGTGGTTTCCGTTGGCGTCTTTTACAGGCAGATTCGGGAAACGAAAAAAGCCATTGTCGAGCCCCGGAGTGGAAGACTCCTGTTTTGAGCACTTCATTAAAAAGCCAGCAAAACTGTTAATTACATTGTCATCGGTCTGGTTTAACAAAGTGACCGTTACTCCTGGCAGACCAACGTTTTCGAGATTCGACATGGCCATAGCCCGCCCTTTGATTTCCGGAGGGAGGGGCATAAGCTTATATTCCCTGGTTATGGTTGGGATGGTGTATTCGTGATTATAGGTAACCCAACCGATGAAATTTTGCATGGCGCCAACCTGATCATCTGGAAGCCATTCGAACCGGTTCTGGTAATTGAAAAAAGTGTTTTCGTAATCCGTATTCAGGAGCTCAACATCGCGAGTTGAAATATCAATATAGTATTGGGGATTGAAATAGGCATGCCTGACCAGGTTGTAAAGGACTACTTTTCCATTGGTTTCGGTAGTGTCAATGCAAACGTTCTTATACTCCTTGTAATTCATGAAAGTACGCGAGTCAAGACGCTGGCCTTCGTAATCAATGATTTGTGGAATTTCCATGTCAAGCTTTTCCATGTCTCTGAAAATGCTTACCCTTACCCCTTGTATGCCCGAGTTTGGAGATTTGATTTGATCTGGGGTGTCATCGCTTTTCACCTCCACGATCATATTGTAAGTCTTTAATTTGGCCATTTGTACAGGCAACTGAATATTGTCGCCAGGCATGGCAAAAATGTCAATATCGGGACTGGCGAATTTCTCGTTTGCAATTTCAATTTTCAGGCATAAATAACCAAAGACTCCTTCGGTCATTAAGGCGCCGCCCAAACTCATAACCTGTTGCGGTTGTTGCCCTGGAGTGCTTACAGCATTGTTCCCAACCCCCTGGATACCAGACTGTATGTTTTGCAGGTTTACCCCCGGGAAAACCACTGCTCCGAAAATGTCTGCCAGCGGATTCTGTGTTTCAACAGCAGGGGGAGCATGCTCCAATTGCTGAATAAAAATGGGGCCTGTCCAGAAGGGTTGAGAAAAATCAAAAGTGTAATTTCCGCTATCATCGGTGGTGGTTTCATAGATCATTACATTGGCATACTTGCGCCCGTCGCCCCGATATTTCCTGTTCAGATCAATGCCGTGAACAAGGGGACCAGTAGTGCCGTAATCAGGAAATTCCACCCCAAAGTCATCATTCATTGCTGCAATCCTTGCCACCAGCCTGACCTTTACGTTGGCCAGGGGTTTGGTATGTGTAAGGGTTTCGGTGTTCTCAAAAATAAACTTACGGGCGTTCATTTGAGTGATCATTGGCATGCCTCTTTGAAAAAGTTCTTCGAGCCCCGGCATTGCCTCATAACTTTCTCCGGGAATTATCGCACCATTAGAAATCTGGTGGTAGTTTATGTTGTTGCTTTGTGTTGAAGCTATTTGATTAATCGCATTGAAACTGAAGCCCCAGCTTCCACTAATGGCTGTTGAAGTCAGGGTGCTTGTGCCAGATGTTGTTCCTCCTGAGGGGATTGAAATGGGTGTTGTTGGGAAGTTTGCAGAGCCGAAACCTGGCAGGTTGTTGAGGTCAATGGGATCGTGCGGGCTTGTGGGGTATTTTGCCATGAGTTTTCCACTTATTCTTGTGGGCAGGGCAAATTCAAAATCCTCAGGCAGGAGGTTGGGCGGGTAAAATTGTTCCTGTACTATGGGTGTTTTAATAATCGGGTCGCTGCCATATTTAAAACTGCACACCTCGCTCATGCCCTGGTTTCGAAAATTGTATCGCCCCCGAGGGTCGAAGGCTGTTACTGCAAAGGCAAAGGTTCTGCCCGGGGTCAGGGCAGGCTGGGCAGGGCCGTACAGAAACACATTGCCGGTTACCGTGGTTTCGAAAAAGATGGGCGAACTGGCCGATTTAAAGGCATCGTAAATGTTGTGGCCATCGGGTATGACTTCCACTATTTTTAAGCGGTACTGAGTTAAGGGGGATGCCCCTGCCGGCATGGTCCATGAAAAAACGATATTCTGGGGAGTCATTGGGGTGATTTCTTCGTGGCATAATGGCTGGAGAATAATGGGCGCTTCGAGGCTGGATACTCTGAATACAGGGCTGCACCCAAAGGGTTCTCCCTGCGAAACCATTTGGCCGTCTTCATAAGAATAGGCCACAAAACAAATCTGGTAATCATCCTCGGGCAAGCCACTCCCGTAAAACGCCTCATTGGGGGTTATCCCCAGAAAATTTAAATTGTTCTCGTTAAATAATTCCTGAAGCTGGCTAAGATTTAGCCTTTGTATCGTGCCCGGAGTGAGTCTTATGGGATTGGCTGGCCGGAACTCTGGCTTTGATTGAATTGTGATTTCATTGGCACCCGATATGGTGGCATGCAGATAAATATCGAGGTTTATTAAATCAATAAGACTGGTCTGAATCGTTACAATCAGTTTATTTGGGTTGCTGGTATAATCGCTGAGCCTGGGCGAGTATGGCGGGGCCACCATCACATTTACCTGCACCGGATAGAATTGGGCATAAACCCCGTTGCCAGTTAGCAAGTTTAAGAAGAGGAAAAGCAAAAAATACCTGGTTGTGGTTGCTGATAAACCGCTGGCTATTTGTTTAAAATGTGAAAACATAGGTCATGTCTCCTTTTGTTTCGTTGAATTTTTGGGTGGTAATACCATCAGGATTCGAAGAATTGATGTAGTAGAGGTTAAACCTTAAAGCATGGTTTCGCGCAACCTGGTAGGTCGAATTTACCGAGCTGTTGATTACCCGGCCTTTTCCAAGGTCTTGATCGGTTTGTATATAACTGTTGTTCCAGCCAAGCATTAATTTACCTTCCAGGAATGATTTGGAAGCACCAAACGTAAACCCGATGGCTTCGCTTGAAACAAGGGCGTTTTTAAGCTCGTTGTAATTGGCCCCGATCAGAAACGAAAGACCATGCTGGAGCAGGCTGAAGTTGTAATTAAAGTTTGCCAGCAGGGCCTGGTTTTCAGTAAATTGACTTGTAAATACATTATTGTCCCTTAGTTCCATTCGGCCCACCATCAGCATGAACATGTGATTGTATTTCATGCCGGAAAACATCAACCTGGGCATAATGCTTAAGTTGTGGGTGGTTTGAAATAGTTTAAGGGAGTCGATAAGGGGAACCCTGCCTGCGCGTTGGTTGCTGGCATAATTGCTGTAATTAAGGTCGATGCCGAAAATGTGTGAAGGATTGTAGGATGCATTCAGCGAGGAAATGGTGCGCAGGGAGGTGGCTTTTTTGGTATTTTGAAGGTTGTCGCGCTGAAGGCCAATGCTTCCCCTTAAGTTCAGCTTACGGTTCATTAGAGATAAACCGGGTGCAATGGTAATGTTTTCAATATCGTTGTTCAGGTAATAGGTGCCCATGGATCGGTACCCCGGATCAACGCGGCGGTATTCGAGCCGGGTGTTGAAATTTTTCTGGGTGTAATTCACCGAAGAGCGAATGGCTGTTAGCAGATCCGTTGATTGGTTTACCGCCATGAACCGCTCAGCTTCCTTATAGATTTTCCTGTTCTCTAAACTATCAAAGTTTTCAATTGGCACTGCTGATACATCAGTTGTATACACACTCAATGCCATTTCACTTTCAAAGGAAAAATTTTCTGAAAGCTGAATACGGGTATTAAAGCCCGTTACCAGGTTTTCTTCGGCCGGTGTATACTGGCCGCTTGGCTGCAGCACGGTTGTGCTGTCGTCTTTGATTTTCAGCATAATTAAATCGAAAAAGGTCTTTTCAGAGCCTATTCCAATTTTGGTGGCAAACCCTTTACGAGTAAGGGTGCTGGTGGTGTCGATGGCTTGCTCAAAGGCAGTGGTGGCCTTTTTGAAACGGCCATAAACGAGTCCAAAGCGGAATTTTCCCGGATTGAGCTCTAACCCGCCCCCGAGAAACTTGTGCCCGCCCATGGTGTAGTTGCTGAAATTTACACTGCTGTAGCCAATATGGGCTTTGGCCCATTTGTAGGTAGGTCTCAGACCAAATTGATTGAAGGGTTGGCTGTAATCAGCCCGTTTATTGCTGAAACGAAAACTGAAAGGCATGGAAATGCCGTAAAAGGAGGCTGTGGCATTGGCCGAAAGCATCAGCGAGAAGGGGTCGCCCCGTGCAACTATTCCGTTTGCATTGTAGCCTATAAGGTTGGCCGAGAAGTTGCCGTGAAAGGAAAACGCCTGCTGGCTGCCCAGCCCTTCCAGCTGCTGCCCTGCAGCCAAAGCCGGACATAAAACCCACAATGCCAGCAATAAAGAACACGTTCGATAGCTGTGTTTCATTTTGGGAGATTTGTCACAAAACGCTTCTCCGGGAGGGAGCGGAAGCCATCTTGTTGTTAAAAAAATCTGTTTAATCAAATTTGCGACATATACACTTTTGCCGCAATGATGAATTAGTAAACAAGCCTTCTGAATGAGCAATCGGTGTGCTTTTTTTAATCTGTGCCCTGGTGTGAAAAAACTGGTGAAGTTTAGCGCTCTCAGCCTCTATCCATTAATCCTTTATGCAGCGAACAGCGTGCCCTGCAATTTTCCCCTGTCTTTCAATATAGGCGTTGCTGTTATTGGCTATCAGTGTCAAAATCCATGAATCCTCGGGGCTTTCAGGCGTTGCACTCCACCAAATGGCATAGAAGCTGGGAGGGTTAAAAGCCTCGGTCCGGAAACCACCCGGAAGTGCTGTAAACCCGTAGTTATCAGATGCCCCGGTATTTGGCCCATTCCAATGGACCGTTCCTTTTTCTTTCAACCTGTTCCCTGCCTCATTTTCTCCGCCAGCAAAATTCACCAGTGTGTTCCATTCATTTTTTGTGGGGACGTGCCAGCCTGTGGGGCATAGTTGTCGGGAATCATTCACTGCAAACCAGTTGTACAGAAGCCCGTAAGTATCCGTCCAGGAAGCCATGTTCTCATAATGGCAAAAAGCGCCTTCCGTGGCAATGAGCCAGGGAGTCCAGAGGGTTACATTGGGTATTGGATCTCCGTTACGGTATTTTGTGGTTTTGAGGTTTTCTTTCATCCAAACTTGCGTACCGATCTTAACGGTCTCGTAAACATTGCCATCGATGTCTGTTACACTTGGCTGGGGGTCTTCATCCTGGTCTTTTTTGCAAGCATGGTTGCCCAAGAGCAGAAAAGCTGCAAAAAGTATTGTGAGCAATAGGCGGAAGGTTTTTTTGGGAGCACTCATGGTAAAAGATTTTATGTTTTTCAGCATGCCGAATTATTCCTTGTTCTTATAATGATATTTAATGGTCAGTTGTGGGCGGTAGTCTGGCCTGGCGGTTTCATCGCCCGAGAAAATGGCCCAGATGCCGCTTGAAAGGGGGGAGGGGAGATTTACATTGCCATCTGGAATGAATTGCAGCCTGAATTGGAATTTGGTGAAGGTCGGGTAAGTCTTAAGGAAGTTATTTAATGTTGTGGTGAGGTTCAAAGGGTACTCCTTCAATACATTATAACCCCAGGTGGCAATGGTTCCGCAGTCAGCCAGGGGAATAAGGTCGTAAGCAGAAGCATCGAGCGAACCATACATGACCATAAAACAGTTCACAACTCTTGTGCCCGCGCCATCAAAGGGGTGCATATTGGTGTTAGATTCGTATACTTTCAGAATGGCTTCATCAATAATGAGTTCCCGGTTAGACCCGGGCATAATGTCCGAAACATCAAAGCTGATGAAGCTGCGCATGCTATGACCGGTGGCGTTCCAGCCTATCAGCAGCGATTTTCCCTGTGAGTGGCTGTAGAAATCGTGCACCACCCGGTTCGATAAATTTTCAATGTAGCCATCGTCTCCTCCCAGCGAAACGAAGGTTTCAATTTTGGTTGCCACTATGCTGCCATCATCCGACTCGCACGCAGCTAAAAGCATCATGCTGAAAATGGCAAGTGATACAAGAAGTGCAATTGGTTTTGTTTTCATAATACCCGGCATTTATGATTAAACTGACAAAATCAAATATCAGCCAACTTTTTATGCCGGGCAATGATGAATGAGTAAAAAGGGGGTTTGGGTTAGCAAACAGCGAATGAACTCAGGCTCTCAATATGGTCATTAGCTCCGCCTTTTTGTTTTTCGAAACGCACAGCTCCCTGCCATCCGACATGACCACCGAGCCGCCGTCGCCTTTGTTGTACCTGACAATTTCGTGAATATTGACAAGGAAAGAGTGATGAATCCGGAAGAAATAATGGGCGTGCAGGCGTTCTTCCACGTATTTTATGGTTTTCGAAACCAACAATTTTTTTCCGCCTCTCAGGTGAAGATGCACATAATTGCTGTCACCTATCAGGTATAAGATGTCTTGTTCGTTCAAAATTTCCAATCCATTGTTGGTGGGTAAGGCTATTTTTGCAAAGTGGTTGTTGCCCTGCTGCAGGTTTTCAAGAAGTACATTTAAATATTCGGTGTTGGAGTGAATGGCCTGGGAGTTTTTTTTCATTTTAATGCGCTCTTCAACGGTTTTAACCGCCTGAACAAGCTCAGTGCGGTCGATGGGTTTCAGCAAATAATCGGCAGCGCTTACCTTAAAAGCTTTGATGGCGTAATTGTCGTAGGCAGTGGTAAATATAATCTCGAAATTCACCTCTTCCAGCATGCTGAGCAAATCGAAGCCGTTCATCTTGGGCATGGCGATGTCCAGAAAAATGAGTTCGGGCTGATGAATGTGGATGGATTTCAAGCCACATTCGCCGCTCAGGCAGGTGTCGGTAACGGTAACCTGGGGGCAATATTTCTTAATCAAAATCGATAAGGCATCAATACAATGTTGCTCATCATCTATAATCAGGGCTTTCATGGCAGTTAAATTGTGGTTATCAAGGGCAGCATGATGGTGATCTTCGTTCCTGCAGGCTGGTGATGGTGATCGTGCAAATCGGTGATCGATATTTTTGCATCGCTGCTGTACAAGCTTTTAATGATGGCAATCCGGTCGGCGGTAATCGACATTCCTACCGATTTGTTTTCCGGAGTGAATTGGCTTTTGAATTCGGCAGCTTTTTTTCTTCCCACCCCATTGTCCTGGATTTTAAAAATGATGTGCTGCCCGTTTTTTTGTGCCGAAACCTCAATTTTGCCCCTGGTCTCCTTGTGAAGCAGGCCGTGCCAGACGGCATTCTCCACATAGGGTTGAAGCAGCAGCGGGGGCACATACACCCGGTTGGTGTCAAGAAACTTGTCGGTCTTAATTGAAAAATCAAACCGGTTGTCAAACCTGAGTTGTTCCAGCTCCAGGTAAATCTTCAGGGCATCCAACTCATCTTCAAGGCAAACCAGCTTGTGCTTGGCGTTATTCAAAACCGCGCGTATCAGTCGGGCAAATTTATTCAGGTAATCCGAGGCAGCTTCGGTCTTGTTTTTTAAAATAAAGGTGTTGATGCTGTTGAGCGAGTTGAAAATGAAATGCGGGTTCATTTGCGCCCTGAGCGACTGCATTTCCACTTCGGCAATCTTTTTCTCGAAGTCTGATTTGATCTTTTCCTGACTTCTTATTCTGCTTACCCTGTAGCGGAAAACCCCAAATATTATCAGTAAGCCCACTAAAAAAGCAGCAATATAAAACCAGGCCGTTTGATAGAAAAAGGGCTTTATGGTAAATTCCACTCCCGCTTCTTGATCAAACCATAAACCCCTGTGAGCCGCCTTCACCACAAAGCGGTATTTTCCCGGAGGCAGATTGGTGTAATTGGCCATGCCTGGTGCCGTGGTTATGCTTTTTTGATCGTCATAACCCAACAGCTGGTATTCATACTGAATACGGTCGGCATCCTGAAAACAAATGGCAGTAAAACGCAACCTGACATTTCTTTCGGAAGGCTTCAATATGAAAGAGGCATTGTGCCGCCCAGGACCAAGTTGGATGATTCTTTCGCCATTCACCTCAATGTCCTCAATAATGAGGTTTATAATATTTTTCGAAACATTCAGGGCGGAAATATTTTGGCTTTCGTAAGCACCGGTGCCGGTAAGGTAAATATTGTCTTCCCAGTCGATAAAAATCCGGTCGTCATGCGATTTCAACTCATGCAAGCCGTTTCTTTTATCAAAGGCATTAAACTGCTCGGTGTAAGGGTTGAAAAAGAGGAGGCCTTCGTTTATTATCCAGAAATTATGGTTTAAGTCTTGTGCAATTCGCGAAACATTGGGGTCGTTGAGACCATGCACGGTGTGAAACAGTTTAAATGAAATTTCATCCTCGACTTCTGTGATTCGAAGCAGCCCCTTGCCGGCAATACAAGCCCAGATTCTTCCCAAGCTGTCGGAGGCAAACCCCTGGACGGTTTGGTCCCTGATGCCCAAGTTTTTCAACCCATTGGGGAATTCCGTAATAAACCTTTCGGCCTCAATGTCATAAACCCCGAAGCCGTCGTATGAACCAATCCAGAGCCGGTTTTTGGGGTCCACCATCAGGTCGTTGTAAAACCTGCTTTTGAATAAACTGCCTGGATCGCCCGGATCATGTTGCAGGTAACGCACCGTTTTCCGGTCTTTGTCAATTCGAATCAGACCATAGCGCGGGGCCGAAATCCAAAGGTTGTGGTTTTGGTCTTCCACGATCTCGCGCAGAAAGGTAGTGGTGTCATTAAAGGAGATGAATTGGTTGTCGCCGTCATGAAACACCCTTAAAGACTGGCTTGCCGGGTCAAGATACAATAAATGGTTTCTAAGGCTGGTGGCCCAGATCACGCCCTTGTGGTCGCGGAAAATGGAATAAATTCTTGCATTCGGTTTTACACCCTCCGAATCTTTTATAAAACCCCAATCGCCGGTTTTTACATCTTTAAAAATGATGTTGTGCCTGCTGTCAGTACCCAGGTAAAGCATGTCTTCACTTTCGGCCCGAAAAATGCTGCGTATGGTTTCAATTCCGTAAGGCAAAACCTGCCTTTGAAACGAGCGGTAGGCGTTGTCCAGAAAATTCAGGCCTTCCTTGCCACCCACCCACAAATTGCCATTCTTGTCAATTAAAATATTGCATTGCAGGTAGTTCGACAGCAGTGACCTGGGGTTGGTGTCGGATTTCGGATATGCCCGGAATGTCCTGGTTTCTTTGTTGAAAACCACCAGGCCTTCACCAACCGTGGCAAGCCAAAGCTCCTCATCGTTTTTCCTTTCAATAAAAAGTATGGTGAGAAGGTCTTTTTCAGACGTAGTAAATATTTCCCATTCCATGGTTACCAGGTTCAGTTTTTTTAGTCCCGTGCCCCATTCGCCAGTCCAAAGCACTGAGTCACCATCGAAAAAAAGCGACTGTGAAGCGGGTCGGTGACCGGCATCCTTTTCCGGTTCCATAACAACCGAATGCGTTTTCTTATCAATGAATAAAATGCCTCCCTGGGTGCTTGCCACGATCTGATCCTTGTTGCGCGGGTGGGCATCGACCTGGTAAACCCATGAAAGGAGGCTTTCGCCTGGGAGGCTTTTTTCATCTGCCTGAAGCATCCAGGTAATTCTGTCGCTTTTTCGGTCAAAATGTGCCAGACCGTTGGAAGTGGCAATCCAAATGCTGCCATCGGTATCCTCAAAAAAGTAATGAACCTCTACCGCCGGAAATTGATGTTTATGGCTGGCAAATGGATAGTAATTGGTAAAAACATCCAAAACAGGATCATAGATGGAAAAGCCATTGTTGGTGCCAACCCACAGCAAGGAATCATGGCTTTCGAAGATGGTAAGGACCATGTTGTCAGAAAGTGAAAACGGATCTTCAGGATTGTGATTGAAAACCTTCATAGAATGCCCGTCGTACCTGGCCAGCCCGTTGTCGGTGGCTATCCAAATATAACCTGAAGCATCCTGGGTAACCCATCGAACCACATCCGATGGCAACCCATCCTCCTTGGTGAAATGCCTGAAATAAAGGGTTCCTGCCGCACCGTGAGCCATATCCGGCACTTGCGAAAAAATCTTGGTTGCCAGCAATAACAAAAGCAAAGCAATCGGAACTGCTGTGGAATTCCTTTTCACTTTATAGCCCTTTAATTTTTTCTAAATTTAGGAAATTATTGATATTGAGAATACAATAATGAGTAAAGGTGCTGTTTGAATTAGCAAAAAAGCAGTTGAATAAAAAATTGTCTTGATTTGACGGTCAAAATTTATCAAACCTTTTAGCTTTTATTTTTTTTTGAAAAAAAAGCAAAAAAAATCTTGTTTTTTTATTTTATTTTTTTTTTGCCATGACATTGTATTAGTTATAATTAAAAACAAAAGCTATGAAAAAAAATCTATTTTTTGTTTTGTTTTCGTTTATTTTTGCTTTTGGTTGCCAAAAGGAAAATAACGAGATTGATTTACAAAATCAAGAATCCCTTGAAAGGATTACGAATGTCGATTTGCTGGAATTATTTGAATTTTTTAATGTTCAGAATTCTGGTAGCTTAGCCCTAAGGGAAATTGAATCGAATGACAAGTCCGAAATGTCTTCGATTATTATTGTGGTGGAGGCTCAATATGCTGAAAACCCGGAAGATGCCAAGAAAGCTGCGTATTTGGACGTCTCAAATGATGATTGGGTTTTAACTCATGTTTTTGAAAAAAAGGAAGAAATAGGGAAATATTCTACAATTGAAATTGCATTAGGTTTTAATGTTTCACCAATTTATATAATAGAATACGATTTAAATGAAGAGTATTTTTCCTTAATTACGTCTAAGAGTTTTGAGAATTGTTTTGATGATTGTATGTATGATCAAATGGATGCTATCGCTAATAGCAACTGGATTAGAAAAGCAAGGTTTATCCTAAGTGCCCCGGTTGAGGTGGGCTGGATGGTTGCAGAGTGCCTTTGGGATTGCTCGGGAATTGAAAATTAAATTTCTTTTTTATGAAGGGTGATATTATTAGATTTAGTTCTTTATCAAAAAAGTTTCGTGAGTTTAATGTGCTCAAAAATGTCACCCTTTCAGTTGATCATGGTGAAGTTTTCTGTCTGCTTGGGCCAAATGGCAGTGGAAAAACCACCATGATCAACTGCTTGTTGTCTTTGCTAAACCCCGAATCTGGCAGTATTGAGGTTTTTGGAAGTGAAAACATTCAGGAAGGGAAAAGAAGAATTGGTGTTTTACTTGAAGATGATGGTTTTTATAGGGATATGAATGCTGAAAATAATTTAAAAGTTATATGTTTAATAAAAGGTGCAGATTTTAGTATTATTCCAGAAATACTTAAGAAATTTGGTTTGTACGAGCATCGAAAAAAGAAAGTTAATAAGCTTTCTCAAGGAATGCGAAAAAGGTTAGCTTTAGCTTCAAGTTTAATTGGGGATCCTGAACTAATTATTTGGGATGAACCTTACAACGGACTTGACCCTTCAGGGTTTAATTTTTTACGTGGGTTAATAAAAGAATTAAATGAGAAAGGGAAAACCCTTTTTATCTCAACCCACTTGTTATCCGAGGTTGAGAAGACATCATCCAAGATTGGTCTTATTTTTCAGGGTGAGATGAAAGAAACCCTTACTGTTAATGAAATTATAAAAAAACATGAATCAATAGAGGGATTCTATTTTAACCATATTAAAAACTCTTACTAGTCCCGATATGAATTTCCCCGCCCTATTTAAGATCGAATTACTCAAACTCTTCAGAAAGTCTAATGTCATATTTTTCTTTTTATCAATTTATTTATTTGTAACTCCCATTTCAAGAGGCTTAGACGAAATCAGTAAAGAAAAAGTAGTATTGGCTGGGGATTTTTATCTTTCTATTGTAAATTCTTTTTCAATTTTTGGCATGCTTTTATTAGCTCTTTTTATAGTAAATAGTGTTGGAAATGAGATAAATGAGGGATCATTCCGAAAAGCCTTAGCAGTTGGTGTTACGAAATATGAGTATTTAAAAGGAAAACTTATTTTAATTGTTGTCATTTCTTTATTTGTTGTTTTTTGTGCCCTTTTGGTTTTTTTTCTTTTTGGTTTTTTTTCTTTCAAAATTCCTTTTGATGGCCTACTTAAAGGAGTTATTGGTTTAAGTATCCTTAAGCAATTTCTTAGCCTTTTTTATGCTGGACTTTTTGGTTTGTTTTTAATCTTGACCTTTCGTAACAGAACAATAGGTTTGGTTTTTTTCCCATTTTGGTTGATTACTGAGTTTTTCGTTTATTTGTTTGGATACTCTGGTGAAATAAAAACTTTTTATGAATTTTTTCCAGGAATAGCAGGATGGCTGTTCTATACGAGTCCAATTTTCAGTATTGAACAATTTTTAATTGTAATAATTTATTCCACCATTTTTGTTACATCGAGTTGGTACGGATTGGTTTTAAGAGAAGAGAAATCTTTATGAAATATTAGCATAAAGGAGACAGTAAGTATATTCGTAGAATTTCTTTCCTTCGGGTTTTTCAAAAAGTTGTTTTGATAATTTAGTTTCTTGACATTTCAGCCCCTTATTTTATTCTGTTTTTAGGCCTTTAAACTTCTGGCATTTGCCTATCTTAAAGAAGCTTTTTTCTTACCTTTGCCCGCAAAAATTTCCGTGTAACTATGCAAGAAGAAACCAAGCCCGGCCTGTCCGAGTGGATGGCGCTGGTGCTGCTTATGCTCATTTGGGGCAGCTCCTTTATTTTGATCAAGAGAGGGTTGGTTTCCTTTTCGAGCATGGAGTTGGGTGCCTTGCGCATCAGCATTTCTTTTGCCGTGCTGGTGCCTTTCGTTTTTAAACGCATAAAAAAAGTCCCCCTGCACAAACTAAAATATTTTGCTCTGGCAGGAGTGGTAGGCAATGGCATTCCGCCCTTTTTGTTTGCCATTGCGCAAACACGTATCGACAGCTACCTTGCCGGGGTGCTGAATTCTTTAACCCCGCTGTTTACTCTGCTGGCCGGTGTACTTTTCTTTGGCACAAAAACCCGCTGGCTCAATGTGCTGGGGGTGATTGTGGGTCTGGTGGGCGCCGTGGGCCTGCTTACCGCCGTGCACAACCCCAGTTTGGGCAATGGTGCCCTGTATGGGCTCATTGTGGTGGCCGCCACCATTTTCTATGCCTTCAACATGAATATTATCAAGAAGTTCCTGGTGGGCTTCGATGCACTTACCATTACCTCGGTGGTCTTCACAATTATTGGGATACCTGCGGTAATTTATTTGTTTGCAGGCACTGGTTTCGTTGAAACCATGGCCGCCGGGCCCAAAAGCTGGGAGAGTCTTGGCTATATTGCCATTTTGGCGGTTTTTGGCACAGCCATTAGTATGGTGGTGCATAATTGGCTCATAAGGCGCACTTCGGCACTGTTTGCTTCCACCGTAACTTATATGATGCCTATTGTAAGCATTTTCTGGGGATTTATTGATGGCGAAGCTTTCCTGGTGATTTATCTGCTGTGGATTGCCCTCATACTGGCCGGGGTATACATGGCCAATCGTCCATCGGGTCTTTTAAAGAAGCTGAAATCGAGGGTGCAAGCAAAAAGAAGGGAAAAAATCGGGGTTTGAAAATTTATTGATAAAAAGGCATTGTTGATTGAGAAAAAAATTCCTATCTTTGCACCCCAATATTCGAAGTAAACATTCAAATCAATATAAAAATGTACGCAATTGTTGAGATAGGCGGGCAGCAATTCAAGATCGCCAAAGATCAGAAGCTCTATGTAAACCTTATTCATGAAGAAGAAGGCGCAGAACTTGAATTTGACAATGTGTTGTTGTTTGCCGATGGCGATAAGGTGCAGGTTGGCACCCCCGTGCTTGACGGCGCCAAGGTAAAAGCCAAGGTGCTGGCCCATGTGAAAGCCGACAAGATCCTCGTTTTCAAAAAGAAAAGGAGAAAAGGCTATCAGAAAATGAATGGCCACCGTCAGCCCCTTACCCAGATTCAGATCGAAGAGATCGTCGCTTAATTTTTTTGCTAACAGAAAAAACAAAATATCATGGCACACAAGAAAGGAGTTGGTAGCTCACGTAACGGTCGCGAATCGCATAGCAAGCGCCTTGGCGTTAAGATATTTGGTGGTCAGTTAGCCACTGCCGGCAATATTATTGTAAGGCAAAGAGGCACCACCCACAACCCCGGCAACAACGTAGGAATGGGAAAAGACCATACCTTGTTTGCGCTGGTTGATGGCAAAGTGGTTTTCAAAAAGAAAGCCGGCCAGAAGTCATTTGTATACGTTGAGCCTGTAGCCGCTGCAGAATAAAGCGCAACGCAAGAACGCTAAATCCTGCAGCCGCAGGATTTTTTTTTAGGGCGTATATTTGCCCTGAATAAAATGGAGAGATGCCAGAGCGGTCGAATGGGGCGGTCTCGAAAACCGTTGTTCGCGTAAGCGGACCCAGGGTTCGAATCCCTGTCTCTCCGCCAATAAAAGGGTTCCCGTCGAAAGACGGGAATTCTTTTTTATGGGGTTTTCCCAAACTTTGTTTGAGGAAAATTCCATAAAAAAATACCTGAGCGAAGCGAAATAACCCTTTGATTGGGCCTACCCCTTGTTGGGATCACTTTTTGTAATCCCTGTCTCTCCGCCAATAAAAGGGTTCCCGACGAAAGACGGGAATTCTTTTTTATGGGGTTTTCCCAAACTTTGTTTGGGAATAGCCACGAAAACTAAATACCAATGGTTGCTGAATTCTTTTTAATTTTGATGTTTCTTAAAAAATGCCCTTCCTGCTATGATAGAGATAAATGTAATTCGCAGCCAGGCCGCAGAAGTGATTGAACGCCTGAAGATAAAAAACTTTGATGCGGCTGCTATTGTTGAACGTATTGTTGAAGTGGATACCGAACGCCGCAAGACCCAGAAAGCCCTGGATGATAGTCTGGCCGAGAGCAACCAGCTGGCCCGCGACATTGGTGCCCTGTATAAAGCTGGCAAGCGCGATGAAGCCGAGGCCATGAAAGAACGCAGCAGCCTGCTCAAGCAAGAGGTCAAATCATTGCAGGAACAGCTCGAGACCCTGACGGCCGAACAGGATGAACTGTTGGTGCAGCTTCCCAACATGCCCCATGCCAGCGTGCCCAAAGGGAAAATGCCCGAGGATAATGAAATTGTAAACGCTGAAGGCGAAGTGCCTGGATTGATGGCAAATGCCCTGCCGCACTGGGAGCTGGCAAAAAAATACGATCTGATCGATTTTGAATGCGGCACCCGCATTACCGGTGCCGGTTTTCCTGTTTACAAAGGCAAGGGTGCACGTCTGCAACGGGCACTTATTGGTTTCTTTCTTGATAATGCCGTGGAGGCCGGCTATACCGAATACCAGCCCCCGCTGCTGGTTAATGAGGCTTCGGCCTATGCCACAGGCCAGCTTCCCGACAAGGAAGGCCAAATGTATCATGTGCAGATCGATAACCTTTACCTGATTCCTACTGCCGAAGTACCCGTTACCAACTTTTTCCGAGAAATGATTCTCCGGCAGGAGGAGTTGCCAGTAAAAAGTACCGCCTATTCTGCTTGCTTCCGTCGCGAGGCGGGTTCGTATGGCAAGGATGTTCGCGGTCTCAATCGCCTTCACCAGTTCGATAAGGTGGAAATCGTGCAGATTACTCATCCTGAAAACAGCTATAAGACACTCGAAGAAATGGTGCAGTATGTTTCCGGTCTGCTTCGCAAGCTGGAATTGCCATTTAGGGTGGCCAGACTTTGCGGCGGCGATATGAGCTTTGCCTCGGCACTTACCTTCGACATGGAGGTTTACTCTGCCGCTCAGCAACGCTGGCTCGAAGTAAGCTCCATTTCCAATTTCGAAACCTTTCAGTCGAACCGAATGAAACTGCGTTTCCGCAGCGACGATGGTAAGACTAGTCTGGCGCATACCCTCAACGGAAGCGCCCTTGCCCTGCCACGCATTGTGGCCGCTCTGCTCGAAAACAACCAGACTGAAGAAGGTATTCGCATACCCAAAGCCCTGCAGCCATATACGGGTTTTGAGATGATTAGCCAATAACTGGCGGCCGGGGGGCAAAACATTTGCCCATGCCGGGCGTTTATCAGTTAATGCAATCACTGTTTGTTATGAAGAAGCTGTTGTTTTTGCTTCCGGTGTTTTTCTCCTTGCTGTTGTCCGGGCCACTTACCGCCCAGGATACCACCGATGAGTTGCTTGCCGCCCAGTATTTTCGCGATGGCGACTATGAAAAGGCTGCGGCAATTTATGAAACGCTGATTGACAAGAACCCCAGTCAGGTGGTATATCAAAACTACCTCGAAAGTCTTTTTGCCTTGGGCGAGTTTCGCAAGGCAGAGCGTACGGTGAGAAACCGCCTTCGAGAAAATCCTGATAATCTTGGTTTTGAAGTGGATCTTGGCTGGGTGTACGATCGCTCGGGCAACGACCGCAACGCCCGCAGGCAGTTCGATGGTCTGCTCAGGGGCTTGCAGGCCAGTCCCCGGCAGGTAGTGGCCCTCGCCGAAGCCTTCGAAGCCCGGGGATATGTCGACCTGGCCATTGAAACCTATCAGCGGGGCCGGCGACTGCTGGGAAACAGCCATTCGCTGCATCTGCAGCTTGCACCGCTATTCGAACGTAAGGGCGACTATAATGCCATGATGAACGAGTACATCGACTATGTGGAAGGCAATGCCTCGGCCACCGAGCAGGTGAGGGGCATTTTGCAGGATGCCATTACCAATGATCCCGATTATTCGCGCAACGACGCCCTCAGGCAGGTGCTGCTTACCCGGACGCAGCAAAGCCCCAATAATACGCTTTATTCAGAAATGTTGCTCTGGCTGTCACTTCAGCAGAAAGACTTCCGTATTGCCTTTATGCAGGCACGCGCCCTCGACCGCCGCCTCAGGCAGGAGGGTGAGCTGGTGCTTGAAGTGGCGCAGCTGTCTGCCTCCAACCAGGATTATGGCATTGCCAGCCAGGGCTTTCAGTATTTGCTCGACAAGGGGCCCATGAGTTTGCTTTATATGGAAGCCCTTACCGGATTTCTCGATGTCAGGTTCAGGCAGGTAACTTCTTCATACGGCTACAGCCAGACCGATCTGCTTGAAGTGGAAAAAGAATACCAGCAGGCACTTGAAGAGCTGGGAACCAATGCGCAAACGGTGAAACTCATTCGCAACCTGGCCAATCTTCAGGCATTTTACCTCGGAAAGACCGATCAGGCCATTGAGCTGCTCAACAGCATACTCAGCATTCAGGGCGTTTCCAACCGCATTCAGGCAGAATGCCGCATTGAACTGGCCGACATTCTGCTGCTTTCCGGGCAGGTGTGGGATGCTACCCTGCTTTATTCGCAGGTCGACAAAACCTTCAGAGACGACCCCCTGGCACATGAGGCTAAATTCAAAAATGCACGCCTTTCGTTCTATATCGGAGAGTTCGACTGGGCCAAAGCACAGCTCGATGTGCTTAAAGCAGGTACCTCCCGACTCATTGCCAATGATGCCATGCAGCTTTCGCTTCGCATTCAGGATAATGTAGGTTTTGATGGAAACACCCGCCCCCTGCAGATGTACGCCCGGGCCGAGATGCTTACCTTTATGAACCGCTTCGACGATGCCATGCTTGTGCTTGATTCCATTGCACGGCTTTTTCCAACCCACGATATCAACGACGATGTGCTGATGGCACGCGCGCAAATCATGCTTACCCGCGGCAATTATCAAGAGGCCGACAGCCTGCTGGCTCGCATTGTAGAGGTTTACCCTCAGGGCCTTCTAGCCGACGAAGCGCTCTTTAAGCGGGCTGATTTGCATGAGAACCTTTTCCGCAACAGCGAAAAAGCCATGACATTGTATCAGCAATTGCTGGTGGCCTACCCTGGAAGCCTCAACAGCGTAGCTGCCCGAAACCGTTTCAGGGCACTCAGAGATGGAATGGTAAACTGAACAAATATGGCCAATCCCGTCAGACCCAAAAAGTTTCTTGGTCAGCATTTTTTGCGCGACGAAAATATTGCACGAAAAATTGCATCCAGCCTCACCGGATTTGGCGATTATAAACAAGTGCTGGAGATCGGACCCGGAACCGGGGTGTTGACAAAATTTCTTATCGGAAATCCTGCATTCCAGTGGAATGGGGTGGAGCTTGACCGCGATGCTATTGCCTACCTCCAGTTACACTACCCTGAAATTGCCGGCCACCTTCATGAAGAAGATTTTTTGAAAATGTCCCTTCCGGGGATTTCATCTGGAGCCCAAATGGCCATTATCGGGAATTTTCCCTATAATATTTCCTCGCAAATCGTTTTTAAGATGCTCGAGCATCATGAGTTGGTGCCCGAGCTGGTAGGCATGTTCCAAAAGGAAATGGCCCAGCGCATCGCCGCACCTTCGGGTAACAAAACCTATGGCATCATGAGCGTGCTTGCCCAGGCTTTTTACCACGTGGAATATCTTTTTCAGGTCGATGAGCATGTTTTTCATCCGCCGCCCAAAGTAAAATCAGCTGTAATAAGGATGCAGCGCAAGGACGAGGAGTTGCCCTGCGAGACCCGAAAATTATTCATGGTCGTAAAAGCGGCCTTTAACCAGCGCCGTAAAACCTTGCGAAACTCGCTCAAAGGTATTGACATGAAATGGGATGAACTGCCGGCCGATTTCCCCGGACGCAGACCAGAGCAATTGAAGCTCGAAGAATTTTTACTTTTGGCGCAGCACACTTAGTGGTTTATTCCGTTTGTCCGTAAATTTTTTATATATTGGCAAACAAAGTAGTTTTGATGTCCATTTTCTGTTTTTTTCAGAAAATACAATGATTCAATTATGGCAACCAGGAAGTTAAAAAATTTTGAATTTGCCGGGCTTCAGAATGCTGAAGCAGGAAGCGTGGACGCACTTCATACGTTTAATGCATTTGAAACCCCCAATGGTTTTGTGTTTTTGGTTTCGGGTTCCTCCCAGCCAGTGGAAGAAGCGCAGCAAGTGGGCAGCATTATTAATGAAAGAATTCGCTATTATCTTGAAAATGAGGTGTTGGCTGATCCCAAAGAGGCGGTTCGCAATGCCCTGGTTTATGCCAATGGTTTTATTTTTGAAAAAAGGCGCAAGGAGCCGGAGTTTACGCCAGGGGAAGCCAGCGTGCTTTGCCTGCTGGTTCGCGACGAAAAGGTATATTATGCCTGGATGGGCGACGTTTCGCTTTACCTCTACACCGGCAAGCGACGTTTTACTCTCACCTGGCCTCTGGAGACTGCTGCAGAACATGATGCGGAAAGTGAACAAAAGCAGATGCTGTTCCTTGGAGCGCATCAGCTGGCCGAACCTGCCGTTTGCGACAAGGCCCTGGTTCCGGTTGATAACGACATGTTGTTCATGGCAACCGGCAGCGGATGGCAAAGCCTGCGCGAGAAAGCTTTTTGCGGGGTGCTGGCCGATTCTATGCCTTCCCACACAAAGGTGCAGCGACTGGTAAAGATAGTTACAGAGCAAGAACCCGATAGGCCCGTGGCTGCCCAGCTTATTGCTTTTTATAATCTGGCTCAGAACGAAAGAAGTTTTGTGGCAGGCAAAAGCGCCCCGGTAAAATCCGTAATCGAAAAAATTCAGTCGAAAATTGAAGACAAGCCCAAAAGTACCCTGGTGAAGTCATTGCTGATTGCCATTGGCATAATTATTCTTGGCTATATGTTTTGGGATATTTTCCTCAACAATCCGCAACGACCAGTTAATGTCGAGATCAGCAGAACAGCTGTGGAAGAGGCCGACTCCCTGGCCCTTGACACCATCGAGGCTGCACCTGAAAGGGCCGCTCAGGCTACTTTGCCCGCAGATGTTGAGTATGTGGTGCGAAGTGGCGATACCTGGGGAAGTATTTACCGTCAATATGAGGTTTGTTCGTGGTTTATTCGCAACCACCCGTCCAATGCAGGGAGGTTCGATGCCGACGATAATCCTGTTTTCAATACCACGCTGGTTATCCCTGTAAAGTATTCGGCCAGCAGCAGGCTCAATCCCTCTTATTACCGGGAGTTTACCACCGACAAGGTGGGCAATGCCTGTCAGAATGTCAATGAAACTTTCAAAAGAAGGGCTGACCAGAAATTGGTTTCTCCCCATTAGTTTTGGATAACATCCTTGACTACCATTTGAAGGGTCGTTCGGCTTTTTTGCTCAAGCAGCACTTCTCCGCCTCCAATAAGTGAGTCAATCATGGCTTTTTCGTAATGCCTTACGGTAATCAGCTTCAGGTCGAAGTTGTATTTTACATTGAAATTCTTTTCCAGGTCCCTTAAAAGGGCAGGTGTATTAATTCGGTCTCGGTCGAAACAAACCGAAAAACTAATGGCCGAATTCTGCATCAGGTTGATCTTCACCCCATTTTTTGCAAAATCGGAAAAAATTCTGGAAAGGTTATGCTCTGCAATAAAGCTGAAATCCTTCGGAAAAATGGAGACCAGCACCTGGTTAAACTTGAAGATGTAGCTGGGTACCTGGTTGTCGTTTTCGCTGTTTTCGTTAATAATGGTGCCGGGCTCAGCGGGCTGGAAGAAAGACCTGACCTTTAACGGGATGTTGCGGCTAAGCAAAGGTTTCAGCGTTTTCGGGTGTATAACTGTGGCTCCATAGTACGAGAGTTCAATGGCTTCCTGGTAACTGATGTTGGGCAAGAGTAATGTCTGGTCGAAAAGCTTTGGATCAGCATTGAGCAGTCCTGGCACATCCTTCCAAATTACCACTTCAGAAGCCCGCAGCGAATAGGCAAATATGGCCGCAGAGTAGTCTGAACCTTCGCGCCCCAACGTAGTGGTGAAGCCCTGCGCAGTAGCCCCCAGGAACCCCTGGGTAAGCACTATGCCGGGCTTGTTAGTGTTTTTGGCTGGGTTGAGGTACGGCAGCAGGGATTTCTTCACCGCTTGAGATGTCAGAATCCAGTCCACACGCGCATCGCGAAAGTTGGCATCGGTTATGATCAGCTTGCGGGAATCGAACCATTGATTGCGCACCCCGGAATAATTAAGGTAATGGCTAACGATCTGTGTCGAAACAATTTCGCCGGTCGAAACAATGCGGTCGTATTCATAATTATAATTGGCCGAAGGCTTCTCTTCAATATATCGAAGCAAATGAAAGAAGGTCTGCTCCACATGAAAAAAGGCTGCATGCTTTGGGTCATCAAACAGGCCACTGGTCAGGTCGAGGTGAAACTGCCGCACTTCTTCGTACACCTTCATCATCTTTTCAAACGCCCCTTCCATATAATGCTGTGTCAGTTTTTCAAGCGTATTGGTGGTCTTTGCCATGGCCGAAATGACCACCACAAGCGACTTTTCTCCGTGCTGCCGGATAATGGAAGCTACATTGCGGACGGCTTCCGGATCTTTAACGCTGGCCCCACCAAATTTGAATACGCGCATAGCAGTTGGTTGTGCAAAAAATAAACACAAATTTAGTAAATATTAATGAGGCCAAAAAAGAAACCCCGGTCATTGCTGAACCGGGGCTTCCTGGGAATTATACCGGGATTGAAATTTCGGCTTACTGTTCGTTAATTGCTTCCATCAGTTTCTTGCGGGTAAAGAAAATGCGGCTTTTTACGGTTCCAATGGAAAGATTCAGCTTATCAGCAATTTCCTTGTATTTGTAACCATCATTGTACATCTCAAAAGGCTTGCGCTGGTCTTTGTCAATGCGCTTGATTTCCTTGTGGATTTCCTTGGTGGCATAAGCTGAATCGGGCATTCCATCATTGCTTTCTTTCGAAAGGTTCAGGTAGTAAAGGTCATCAGTCTTGTCGAGTATGGTATTGTTTCTGACACTCTGACGATAATTGTTAATGAAGGTATTTTTCATGATCGTGAAAGTCCACGCTTTGAGGTTAGTGTCCTCGGTAAACTTGTCGCGATTGGTGAGTGCTTTCAAAAAAGTTTCCTGAACAAGGTCCTGCGCATCCTCGTAATTCGAAGTCAGGGTGTAGGCAAAATATTTCAGGTTTTTCTGAAGACCCAGGAGCTTATAGTTGAATTCCATTGCTGTCATGACTGTTCGGTTTTTTGGGTTTGTTTAATATTATTTATATCAAAGTTAAACAAAAAAATATTACCTCCAAATTTTTTTTAACTTTTTAACATATTAAATTCATTATAAAACTTGTCTTAGTTGCTGATTTGGAGCTTTAGTAGTATAAATTTAGGCTTTTCCGGCGACATGGTCAAGTGTTGCTTGTTGAATTTATTGTTAAATATTCTTAATGAAAACCGGAACAAGAAAGTTAATCACGCAATTGGATACCCAATTGCCAATCAATTAGGATTTTACAGAATGCGGCGCATTATAACAGGAATAACCTGATGCTTTACAGGAAAAAGAAAATGCCCCGACCTTTTTGTATAATTCCAGAAAGTGGGGCAAAATGAAAATGCCGGCTGTTGGCCGGCAAAAAAATAAATTACTGGTTTAATAAACTACCAGACTGGTTTTATGTAAGTGCTTTCAGATAGTCTTTAAATTCTTCTGCACTTTTAAGGGAAATCATGTTTTTGGGCAGTTTAGGTTCAAGTTCACGCACCTGGTAACCCGAAGTGAAAATTTTCTTGTCTTTGAGAGCCTCTGACAGGTTGTTTATGTAATCGGGGAGTTCCTTGGGCGGAATGGCAGCCACAAAGTAAGTGAGCACATAGTCGGCATTTCGAATTTTCACCACTTCTACCATATCTTTAAACGGAACATTCTGCCCCAGGTAAATGACCTTGTGTCCGTGTTTCTTTATCAGAAAGTTGTAAAACAAGAGTCCCAGTTCATGAAACTCCATTTCAGGAAGATACAACAAGAAGGTTTTGGCATTGGGCGACAGGGGATTGTTTTGCCCGTCGATAGCCACGATCATTTTCTGCCTGATGAGGTTGGTGAGAAAGTGCTCCTGTGCCGGATTTATGGTGCCAATCTGCCATAGCACCCCAATTTTTTCGAGCAAAGGATAAAGCACATGTGTAACCGTTTTTTCAAAACCAATTTTTAATATAGTGCTCGACAATACTTTTTCGAAGGCATCCTCATTGAGCTCTATCATGGCCACGGTGAGGCTGTTGATCTGGCTTTCGAAATCAGTGGAGGAGCGCGATATATCTGTAATTTTCTCACAAATCTCCTCGGTGGGCATACTTACAATGTCCGAAATCTTAAACCCATGCTTATTGAGCGTGCTAATGTTGAGCAGCTTCAAAAGGTCCTCATCGTTGTAGTACCTTATATTGGTGGGTGTGCGCTTTGGCGAAACCACATTATACCTCTTTTCCCATATACGTATGGTATGGGCTTTAATGCCGGTAATTTTTTCGAGGTCGTTTATAGAGTAACGGATCATGGCTTGCCGCTTTGTTTAATCTTTTTTTAAAAATGTGGGTCAAAAGTGAGGAAAAATCACAGAAGTTATTTTCTTACGAAGGATTTAATTAATCAACAATAACAGTATGTAAAAGTTCAAAATCCTATGAAAGGAATGCTTTGGCCTGTTTAATATAAGATAACTGCATGAAAACTGTTTATTGTTTGTTTAATGTTTTTCCAATTTGTTTTTAACTCTTTTTAAAACAAATTGTTCAATAAAAAAATGAGTGCAGCGGGCAAGCAAACAACATAAAAAATTCGTACCTTGCCAAGCCCCTGAGTAGGGGTTAAGTAATGGTTTTTTGCGGATATGAAAAGGAAAGCGCCGGTTTCGAAAGATTTGATTATTGAAGCCACCCGTACCACCCTTGGCGTAGAATATCTTTATTCTAAAGGGGTGTTGCGTTTGTTGGGCGATTCTTACCCGGAGAATGCTGCAGACTTTTTTCAGCCGCTTTTGCAATGGGTAAATGAGTATGTGCGGGTTCCGCATGAGCAAACTACCGTCGAATTCAGGGTTAAATACTTTAACACCAGTTCTTCCCGCTATATTTTCCAGATTATGGAAATTCTGCATGTCTTCGAGGCCCAGGGCAATACGGTTCAAGTTGTTTGGAGGAGCCAGGGGCAGGATGATGACATGCTCGAAACCTGGCGTGAGCTCATGGATGAGCTGGAAATGGTTTATACCGTGGAGAGCGAATAATTTAACGGTTTTTAGTATCGCTTTCCTGTTATTTTTGACTATATTTGAAACAGATGTCGTTCTTTAAAACTTATTGTCATGGAACAAAACACTTTAGAAATCACAGAGCAGTCAGAGGTGTTTGAGTTTGCCAGTATCCGCGAGCTGGTAAACCAGGCACTTAAAAAAGACTTTGACGAGCAAGCCTCTCCAGCCGGACTTACAACCGGTTTCAGAATGCTCGATAATGTAATTGGCGGATTTCAGAAAGGACAGCTTTATACAGTAGCGGTGAAACCCGGTATGGGAAAAACCGCATTTTTATTGTCTGTTGCCAACAACCTGGCCATTAAGAACAATCATTCCGTTGCCATCTTTTCCTCCGAAAGGTCGAACCTGAAAATTACCAACCGGCTTATTGAAAGTGAAACCGGCATGTCGCTCGAGAAGCTTCGCAAAGGCACCATGAAAGCCAGCGAACGCGATCACATGAATTCCCTTATCAGTAGTATTGCCAAGGCCAAAATTTTTCTCGATGATACCCCTTCGCTGTCGGCCGAGGAGTTGATAAAAAGATCAAGGCAGCTAAAGATCGTTCATAATGTCGACCTGGTTATCATTGACTACCTGGAGTTGCTGTCAACCAGTATCACCGACACCGACAGCAGGAGCGAACAGTTGAATAAAATTGTGCTGACGGTAAAAGAAATTGCACGTGAATTGAATTTGCCCATTTTGCTGTTCTCGCAAATCGGCTCCCCATTCAACTTTATGCAAAAGCCCACCATTAAGGATCTTCCGGTGTTTCTGAGTGAACTTTCAGATTCGGTCATGTTTTTGCACCGCAGTGATTTGTTCCCCTCCGCAAAAAACGGAATTAACAAGGATATAGTAGAAGTAATCGTGGCCAAGCACCCACAACTCTACGAACCCGTGGTAGTGCCACTTACCTATATTGAGAGCATAGCAAAGTTTGCAGATTTTTCATAGTCTGTGCCTGAATAATTTTGCCCGGTGTTTTAAAAATGCCGGGCTTTTTTATAAAAAATCATGTAAATCATAATATTATGGCTATTATTCGGGAAGAAGTTTTTAGAAAAGAAGTTTTGCTCGAGGTGGCAAAAAAAATGGTTGTTGCGGCGCGCACCGCGCCCAAAGCCCGTGGAATAGATAACCTGGCCATGGCCATTGTTACGGATGGGGAGCTGCAGCAACTTTGCAAAAAAACTAAGGAAATTGGCGACCGCGAAGATTATGACATTTTCCTTCGCGATGCCGTTAATGTACTCAACTCGGCCGATGTGTTGGTACTTATTGGAACCCGGTTCAAATCGCTGGAGCTGAAGTTTTGTGGGTATTGTGGTTTTAATGATTGTGCCACCAAAGAGAAACACCCAGATGTTCCATGCGCTTTTAATACCAGTGATCTGGGTATTGCCGTTGGCTCAGCCGTGGCCCTGGCTGCAGACCACCGCGTGGACTCACGGGTAATGTACACTATTGGCCTGGCTGCCCGCGAATTAAATTTGCTGGGCGAAGAATACAAGATCGTTTATGGCATTCCATTAAGTGCTACTTCAAAGAATCCCTTCTTCGATAGAAAATAAAAAAAGGGTTGAGCCGCAGCTCAACCCTTTTTTATATTACAAAATGCTTACTTAACTTCTTCGAAGTCTACGTCGGTTACTTCTCCGTCGTTTTTGCCCTGGTCGCCTGGGGCTGATTGCTCCGGGCCTGCACCGGGCTGTTCCTGCTGGGTTGCCTGGTACATTTCGGCGCTGGCAGCCTGCCATGCATTGTTCAGGGTAGCCATGGCAGCGTCAATGGCTGCAATGTCCTTGTTTTTGTGGGCCTCTTTCAGTTCTTCCAGGGCCTTTTCGATCGGTGCCTTCTTGTCGGCAGGCACCTTGTCGCCAAACTCTTTTAACTGCTTTTCAGTCTGAAATACAAGGCTGTCGGCGGCATTCAGCTTGTCGATCTCCTCCTTGAGCTTGCGGTCTTTCTCTGCATTTTCTTCCGCCTCCTTCTTCATGCGTTCAATTTCGCTGTCGCTAAGGCCGCTGGACGCTTCAATACGTATTTGCTGCGACTTTCCGGTGGCTTTATCTTTGGCTGAAACGTTCAGAATACCATTGGCATCAATATCGAAAGTAACTTCAATCTGCGGAAGACCCCTGGGTGCTGGTGGCAAACCATCGAGGTGGAAGCGGCCGATGGTGCGGTTGTCGCGGGCCATGGGGCGCTCGCCCTGCAGAATATGAATTTCAACAGAGGTCTGGTTGTCGGATGCTGTCGAGAAGGTTTCGGTTTTCTTAGTCGGAATGGTGGTGTTGGCATCAATCAGCTTGGTCATAACACCGCCAAGGGTTTCGATACCCAGCGACAGGGGTGTCACGTCGAGCAGCAGCACATCCTTGATCTCGCCGGTAAGCACGGCGCCCTGAATGGCAGCACCAACAGCCACAACCTCGTCGGGGTTTACGCCTTTCGAAGGCTTCTTGCCAAAGAACTTCTCAACGACTTCCTGAATTTTCGGGATACGGGTTGAACCACCTACAAGAATAACTTCATCAATATCGTTGTTGGTATAACCGGCGTCTTTCAGCGCAAGCTTGCAAGGCTCAAGGGTGGCCTGCACATACTTGTCGATGAGTTGCTCAAAATGGCTGCGCGAAAGGGTGCGAACCAGGTGCTTGGGAATACCATCGACGGGCATAATATAAGGCAGGTTAATTTCTGAAGAAGAAGAACTGGAAAGTTCAATCTTAGCCTTCTCAGCCGCTTCCTTAAGGCGTTGCAGGGCCATGGGATCTTTGCGCAGGTCAATACCTTCATCTTTCTTAAATTCATCGGCCAGCCAGTCGATAATGGCGTTGTCGAAATCGTCGCCACCAAGGTGGGTATCACCATGTGTCGATTTTACTTCAAACACGCCGTCACCCAGTTCCAGGATAGAAATATCGAATGTACCACCGCCAAGGTCAAATACGGCAATGCGCATGTCTTTGTTTTTCTTGTCGAGGCCATAGGCCAGCGAGGCAGCTGTAGGCTCGTTGATGATACGACGGACCTTCAGACCGGCAATTTCACCGGCTTCCTTGGTGGCCTGGCGCTGCGAGTCGTTAAAATAAGCAGGAACAGTGATCACTGCTTCGGTAACTTCCTGCCCGAGGTAATCTTCGGCGGTTTTCTTCATTTTCTGAAGTACCATGGCCGAAATCTCCTGGGGAGTGTACAGGCGATCGTCAATTTTTACGCGGGGAGTATTGTTGTCGCCCTTTTCTACTTTAAAAGTTGCACGTTTCCATTCCTTTGCAGAAGAGTCATAGGTCTCGCCCATGAAACGCTTAATGGAGGAAATGGTTTTGGTGGGATTTATGATAGCCTGCCTTTTGGCAGGATCGCCTACTTTTCTTTCGCCATTTTCGGTAAATGCCACAATTGAAGGCGTTGTGCGGCGTCCTTCGCTGTTGGGGATCACCACAGGCTCGTTCCCTTCCATTACGGCTACACAGGAGTTGGTTGTACCTAAGTCAATACCAATAATTTTTGCCATTTTTATAATGTTTTGAATGTTCTCTGATAAAAAATTTTCGTGACCATTGGCATTCAATGATTGTGCCAATGGCCCGAAATGGACTGTTTTGGAAATAATGTCAACTTATTAGGGGGTAAAGGCTGTCAGTAAGGTGACAAAAAGGCAGAAAGCTCAGAATCGGGCCACCAACTTCACATTGATCAGCCGGCTGGTAAGGTAATTTGGCACGGCAAAAAGTCGGTTCTCCACGTCCCTGATCCAAAGATAGGAGATGGTGTTGTTCATCTCGAGCAAATTAAACACCTCGGCCGAAATCCACATATTGTTAAAGTGCTTCAGCGGGTTTCTGTCAGACAAACTGCTGGTTTCGCTTATCAGTTGTTTGGAGAAGCCGATATCGACCCTGCGGTAGGCAGGCATGCGCAGGGTGTCGCGCTGACGTTCATAGGTGGGTGGTCCAAAAGGAAGGCCCGTGCCGAAAATAAATCCGACCTGTACTTTATAAGAAGGGTTACGTGGCAGAAAATCCTGGAAGAAAAGGCTGAAATTCATGCGCTGGTCTGTGGGGCGGGGAATATAGCCCGCAGGGGTCTGATTTCCTTCGGCATCAGTGTAAAAAGCCCCCTCGATTTTTTCGGCTGTTTTCATAAACGAAAGACTGGCCCACGACTCCACTCCTGGCACAAACTCTCCGTTTACCTTCATATCGAGCCCGGTGGCATAGCCCGAGGCAATATTTTCAGCATAATACCTGATCCTTACATTATCCATTTCGTAAGGAATCAAATTGTTGAGCTGCTTGAAATAAATTTCGGAAGTGTATTTAAATGGACGCTCCCAGGCCGTAAAGTTGTATTCTGAGCCCAGGACAAAATGGATGGACTCCTGCGCCTTTATGTTGCGGTTTAGCTCTCCCTGGAAATTTCTTAACTCGCGGTAAAAGGGTGGCTGGTGGTAATAGCCCGCTGAGGCGCGAAACGCCCAGCGAGGAAGGTCCAGGGGCTTGTAAAGCAGGGTGCCACGGGGGCTGACAACGGTTTGTTCGTTAAAATCCCAGTAGCTGATCCGGGCTCCGGCAGTAAGCAAAAATCGGCCATGATTTCGGTCGATATTCCAGGTGTTTTGAAAAAATCCCGAAAGACGGTTCGACCGGGTGCTGATCCTTGCGAAAAGAGTATCCTGTAAAATGATCTGCTCATTAGGTGGTCGGGGCAGCGAATAACCCGAAGAGTCGATCATGGTCCACTCCTGCAGGCGGTCGAAAATGTCTTCGTGCTGAAACTTGATTCCCCAGCGCAGGGTTTGGTTGCCCAATTCCACATCGCCACGGTGCTCGGCATTCCATACAATGGCATTGAGGTAATTGCGGGCATGGTTAAGAAAGGAGCCCACACCCAAAGCTTCCCCGGTTGGCTGCCCGAAGTTATCCTGGCTCATGTCGGTCTGCACCCGGTAAAGCCAGTACTGCCCAAGGATGTCGAAATTCTCGGTTTCGTCACTCTGGAAAATACTGAAGGTCCAGCGCAAGCTTGTCTGATCGCTGGGTTTGTATTGGGCCGATAAGGCTCCCATGGCTGTGACAAATTTGTCCACTTCCTGCCCGTCAAAATAAACGGTTAATTGCCTCACCTCGGTGGCGGTGCCAAAGCGGGTATTTTGTACCACCGGCTGAAATAAATAACGATTATTGCTGAAGTTGCCCAGGAAACTCAGTTCGAGCCGGCTGTTTACCTGGTGTGCAACAAGGGTCTGAATGTCAGAAAAGGACGGCCGATAGTCGCCTTTGGTGTCGAGCGTGCCCAGCAGATACTGGTTCGATTTGTGGCGAAGACCCAGCAAAAATGTGGTTTTTTGGTTTTTTGTCAGGCCTTCGAGGTGCAACGAACCTTCGAGCAGGCTCATGGAGAAAGACCCGGCAAAGGTTTCGGGTTTGCGGTATTCGATGTCGAGCACCGACGACATTTTGTCGCCGAACTTTGCATCGAATCCTCCTGCGGAAAAGTTTATGCCGCTGATCAGGTCGCTGTTCAGGAAGCTGAGGCCTTCCTGTTGTCCCGAACGAACCAAAAACGGACGGTAAATCTCAATGCCGTTGACATACACCAGATTTTCGTCGAAGTTGCCGCCCCTTACCGAATATTGTGAGGTGAGTTCAGAGGTGGAAGAAACTCCGGGCAGGGTTTTTACCAGTCCTTCCACGCCGCTGGAGGGTCCGGGCAAAACCGCCACCAGCTTTGGATCCAGGCGAATAATGTCGGTTGAAAGGATTTGCCGTTCGCGCACCTCCACATCGGGCAGGTCGGTGGTTGCCAGCAACAGGGTAATGTTCAGCTCGCGGGTTTCGCCCACAGGCACATTCAGGGTAATGCGGCGGGAGATGTATCCCAGGTGCGATACCAGCAGGCTGGCTGGCCCGCCGGGTACGCGCAATCTGAAGAATCCGGCTTCGTTGGTGGTAGTGCCTGCGCTGGTGCCTTCCAGTGCAAGGTTAACAAATTCGAGGGGCTGCCCCTGTTCGTTGCGAATAAAACCTTCCACCCACGACTGCTGTGCTGCAGCCGCAGAGCAGCTTAGGCCAAGCAGCAATGCCAGAAAAATGTTTCGGAGGTTCTTCACCCGGCAAATTTAGTAAAAAGCCCTGATGGATTTCCTGCGGTTTGCACGCAGTATTCAGGGAATTTATGAAATAATAACAGCAGGGAAAAAGAAATATTGCTTTCGCAGAAGTATTAATCGCTGCGTCTGAAGCGGCCTTCGCGCCAAGCCTTGAAAAATTCTGACCAGGCAAAGGGATCGAAAATGCGCATGGGAGGGGCCTGCCCGGCATAATACAGGCGGTTGGCTTGCTGTTGCATGGCATAGCGGTAGTTCATGCCCCCATCCATGGGCAGGTTCTGCATGCGTTCCTTCATCTCGGCACGCGCCAGGTTGCGCATGGCACGGTCGTAATCGTCGTCAGGAATTTCGGTGTGAATAAAGGCATGGCGAAACTGCTCGCGCGTGGGCCAGGGGTAGATCACTGTTTCAGTAAGGTAAATGGTGTCGCGGCTCATAATCTGAATAGCCGAATAGCGCGGTTGGCTTAGGGTGTCGGGTACCACATAGGTTACATCCTTAAAACCAACGGAGGTAAACCGCAGGGTGTCGCGCTCGTAAACCGCAATGCTGAAAAAGCCGTAAAAGTCGGTAATGGTGCCGCGTCGGGTGTTCTTTACCCAAACGGTGGTGTAAGGCACCGGGGCAAGGCTGTCGCCAGTTACTACCAGGCCCGAAAACTGAATGACCCTGCGCGGACGCACTTCCTGCCCCTGACTGTAATTGGCTGCTGCAAAAACAAAAAGTCCGGCAAACAAAATTAAGAGAGGAAGGAATTTGCGAAAGGTCATGGGTGCTTTTTGAAACTGGCGTTAAAATTAAAGATAAAATGCAAACAGGACAAATGCTTTAAGTTTGCTGCAGGCATTTTACATAATTTTAACACGAAGCCCAGTAGTATTGTTTTCAAAAAAAAAGCTGTCGTTTTGAAGCGACAGCCTGGTTTTGTTTTCTTTTAAAAAAAATGCTATTGCATGAAACCTTTTTTTCTGGCTTCCTGGATGCAGGCATAAATCCCTTTTTTGTTGATGATCCTGATTCCTTTCGCAGATACCTTCAAGGTTACCCAGCGATTTTCTTCTGTTACGAAAAATTTCTTCTCCTGGATGTTGGGGTAAAACCACCTTTTGGTTTTAATATTGGAGTGCGAAACGTTATGACCAACAATGGGCTTCTTCCCGGTTATCTGACAAATTCGTGACATCTCTGAAATATTTTATGTTCTGAAAGTAATATGCGCTTTTTTAAGGGAGTGCAAAGTACGGAATTTTTTTTCTTTTAGACAAATGTTTCTGATTTTTTATTTTGGCCGCCCGGATTTGGTGCCTGATATTGTCTTTTCAGGCTGGCAAAAGTAATCTTCTTTAAGGTTTTTTGGAATGTTTTAGTTGAAAAAAGTCAGATATTTGTGCCATAAATAAAAACAGGTGCCATGAGCCTTCTAATGATTGACTTTCTGGAGCGTTTTTCAGAGAATGTGCTTTCCGCAACAGGGTTTTCGGTTGAAATGACCCACCCATTTAAAGCCGTCTTTTATTTGCTGGTGATCATATTATTCAGCTGGATTGCCAACTGGATTGCCAAGCAGGGTATCCTTGTGATTTTGGGCAAGGCCATTAAACGGACTTCGAGCAAATGGGATGATGTTTTCTTTGAGAAGAAAGTTTTTTCGCGTATGTCGCACCTGGCGCCGGTTATCGTCATTTTCTGGTTTGGCCGTGCCCTGATGTCCGAATACCCAAAGCTGATTGAGGGCATTAATATGCTTACCAACGTATATATTATTATAGTGGTAACCATGGTGTTGTTTGCCATAATCAATGCGGTAGGTACCATTTACGAAGGCTACGATATTTCAAAATCAAAGCCGATAAAAGGTTTCCTGCAAATTCTGAAGATTTTTATTGGTTTCCTGGTTGCCATACTTATTCTGGCCATGATCATGGGAAGATCGCCCCTGTATTATCTCACGGGGCTGGGTGCCGCCTCGGCCATTTTGCTGCTTATTTTCAAGGATACCATTCTGAACTTTGTCGGGGGTGTGCAGGTTACGGCAAATAATATGGTGCAGATTGGCGACTGGATTGAAATGCCCAAATACGGCGCCGATGGCGATGTGATAGAAATTAACCTGTACACGGTAGTGGTGCAAAACTGGGATCGTACCATAACCACCATACCTACCTACGCGCTGATCTCCGATTCATTCAAAAACTGGCGCGGTATGGTAGAGTCGGGTGGCCGTCGCATTAAAAGAGCCATAAATATTGATGCAAGAAGCATTAAAATTTGTGATGATGCAATGATTCAGAATTTCGAAAAGGTATACCTGTTAAAGGATTACATAAAGCAGAAGAAGGAAGAAATTGCAAGTTATAATCAGGAACATGATTTTGATGAAAGCCTGGCGGTTAACGGTCGCAGGCTCACCAATATAGGTACTTTCAGAGCTTACATAAAAAACTACCTGGCCAATCATCCAAATATCCACAAAGAGATGATTTTTATGGTGCGGCAAATGGCTCCCAGCGAAAAGGGGATACCGCTTGAGATATATGCATTTACCAACGATATTGCTTGGGTAAACTATGAAAGCATACAAAGCGATATTTTCGACCATATCCTGTCGAGGATTTCTTTCTTTGAACTAAAAGTTTTTCAGGATCCTTCGGAAATTACTGTTTCTATTGGGAATGGTGGAGGCTTAAACCAGCCAGAACAGGATAAAAAGTAGGCGGGTTTCTTGATTTTCAGCGGCCGAAGTCGTAAATTTATGTAATAAAAAACCAACATTGGCTGATTATTACCAGATACTGGGTGTTTCCCATGATGCTTCTAATGCAAGCATTCGCAAGGCTTTTCGCTGCAAGGCCAAGGTGTTGCATCCTGATATTAACCATGATGTCTCCTCTTCCGATTTTCTAAAGATAAATGAAGCCTACCATGTGCTCTCTGATGAGGAGAAGCGCCGCATCTACGATCAGCGGCTCCGAAGCGGTAACTTCAGCCAGCGGGTTTATTACCGGCCCGGACCTGTCAGAAACCCCTACCAGGCCTATTACGAAGCCCGCCGCAGGCAGGAAGAGGAGGAGCCGGTCAGCAAGTTCGAACAAATCCTCGATCAGTTCCTTTTTTTATCTTTGTTTTTGGTGGGGCTTTTTGCCATTGGCTACGGGGTTTTCCGGCTGTGGCAGGAACCCATTGAGGGCGTAAATCCGGTAAACGGCATTGTATTGGGCGTGGTGCTTACCAGCCTGCTGCTAGCCGGCTGGGTAAAATGGAACAAGGTTTCAAATTAATTTTCGGGGCTTAGCGGTTCCAGATTTCCCAGGCCTTGATGGCCTGCCCGGTGAGCATGCCGCTGCCATTCACCGTTTTACAACCCATTTCTTTTCCCTTTTTCAGGAATAGCGTTTCTGCAGGATTGTACACCAGGTCGAAGAGGGTGTGCCCGCTGCCAAGGTATTGATAAGGAATATACGGACAAGTATCGATATTGGGCACCATTCCGAGGGGAGTGGTGTTAATGATCAGGGTGTGTTCCTGAATGATGGATGCTGACAGATCGTCGTATCCAATGGTGTTTTCACCGGAGGGCCTTCGCGAAACCAGCAAGAAGTCGCAGCCATGCTTCTTCAGCACCCAGGTCACCGCTTTGGAAGCGCCGCCTGTGCCCAGCACCAAGGCTTTCTGCGGAAGCGAAATGCTTTCATCAAGGAGGCTTTGTTCAAAACCTGCCACATCCGTGTTGTGGCCAGTCAATTTAAGTTTTGATCCGCTGCGGTCGAAACCAATGACATTCACCGCCCGGTTTTCGGCTGCGGCACCCTCCAGCCCGTCGAGAAAGGGGATTACTTGCTCCTTGTATGGAATGGTAACGTTCAGACCAACAAGGTCAGGTTCGGCTTCGAGCAGCTTGGGGAAATCGGCAATGCTTTCCAAGGGAAACATTTTATACACGGCATCGTGAATGCCTTCGCGCTGAAATTTTTCTGCGAAATATTTTGCCGACCACGAATGGCCCAGCGGATAGCCAATAATGCCAAAGACGCGCATGCTGTTTATGCTTTTTCGCCCACACCGTGGGTGAGTTTTTCGAACACAAAAATAAGCAACAGTCCCGCAATCGCACAAAGCACTATGGGAAGCATCATGGTGCTTTCGCCTGTAATCTCAGCAAAACGGGCGGGAGCAATGCTTTTTTCAAGGAAGGGTACAAGCTCGCCCTTGCTGTTCAAGCGCGATTCGATCACCTCTTTCCATGGCCAAAGCTTGTTTAATGATCCTACCATAAAGCCGGTAAGCAATGCCAGGGTGGCATTGTGGAACCTCTTGAATAGCCAGGAAATCAGGTTGGAGAAAACTACAATACCCACAGCGCAGCCAATGCCGAAAATCAGCAATACGCTGATCTTGAAATCTTTAACCGCATTGAGGATGTATTCGTATTTGCCCATCAGCAACAGGATGAAACTTCCTGAGATGCCCGGCAATATCATGGCACTAATGGCAATGGCGCCTGAAATAAAAATAAACCATAGGCCTTCAGGGGAGGTAGCAGGTGTGGCAACAGTAATGTAATAAGCGATTGCCGAACCAGCCACCAGCATTATAATTGCCATGGCATTCCATTGCTTAATCTTTCTTCCTACAAAAATGGCCGAACCCACAATGAGCCCGAAAAAGAAAGCCCACACCAGCATTTGGTGGTTGGCCAGCAGCCAGGAGATGAGGCGAGCCAGCGAGAAGATGCTGAGCAGAATGCCCGTGAGGACAGACACCAGGAAGTTTCCGTTAACCTGTTTCCAGGCTGCAGCAATGCCTTCCCTGAAAAGGGTTTTGAAAAGAGAGGCGTTGATAGACTTGATGCTGTTGATCAGCTCTTCGTAAATGCCTGTGATAAATGCGATGGTGCCGCCCGAAACGCCGGGAATCACATCTGCAGCGCCCATGCCCATCCCCTTTAGGCCAACGACCAGGTAATCCGTTAGTTTTCTTTTCATTAATTTCTGTAAAATAAAAGAAGCTGATTCAAAGATATTTTCTTGCCACCAAGACACCAAGGCACTAAAAATTCACAAAGAGTATTTTTTAAAACTTAATGCTTTTGTGAACCTTTGGGTTTTTGAGACCCTGCCTGCCGTCAGGCAGGTTTGTTGTTGAATAGGTAATTTTCGACTTTGGAATCAGTTTCCTTGGGAAAACTTTGCTTTTTATTTGGAAGTAAGCTTAAACTTGCTGAACGAATCGGGCAGGAAGTCGAAGAAGGTATCGCCCCGCAGGCCCATACGCAATGTTTCAAGCGGAATGATGTCGGCCGGGGCAATATTACCGAGGTTTACGTTGTGTCCGAGCAGTTTAAGGAACCACACCTGTTGTGGCTTTAAAGGGGCTTCCCAGATCACCTTTTCTGGTGGGATGGCACCCAGGATGTCGTCAATCAGTTCTGTGTCGGCCTTGCCTTTGTTGTCGTAGATTCCCACGGTGCCGCTTTCGCGTGCTTCGGCAATCACATAGCTGCTGCCAGCCTCCAGCTCGGCTTTCATTTCAACGATCCAGGTAGTATTGTCGTAAACCACATCGGCTTCCTTGGCACCGACTTCGGAGAGCACGGTGCGGTCTTTGGCAAGCATGGAGATATACTTGCACTTATCGGCATGGTTCATAAGCATAGATCCATCCGACACTTCCGCTGCATCCACGCCCAGGTGGTCAATCCAGCGGAGGTAACCATCGATCTGGTTGCGCACGGCATAGGCCTCGAAAAGGGTGCCGCCCACATATACCTTGGTGCCTGCCTGACGGTAAATCTTCACTTTTTCTTTCACGTTTTTGCTGAAAACCGAGGTACCGAAGCCCAGCTTTAAAAAATCGATCAGGTGTCCGGCCGTATCCATCAGGTCTTCGGCTTCGCGCAGGCTCAGGCCCTTGTCCATAACCATGGTAATGCCCGTTGTACGAGGTTTTGATTCTCTGTAAGGCAAAGGATTCAATTCCATAAAAAGAGATTAAGTAGTTTGGATTTACTGGTTGCGGTAAAGGTCAACCAGGTTCATAAATGAGCTGTTTTCGGCCAGTGCCGGGAAGGTTTCCAATAGCTGTGCGTGCCCTTCGAAATTTTTTACAAGGGCTTCTTCCATGAAGAAAGTGGCCTGGTTGGCTTTCCCGCTTAGGAAAAGATAGGCTGCCAGACGATAACGCAGGGTGTTGTTGTCGGGCAGGGCGTCGAGCGCACGGATGGCCACCAGTATGGCTTCTTCGCGCTTCTCGGAATGCCATTGTGCCTCGGCATACTCAAACCAGGTTTCTTCATCGCTGGGGTCGGATTCCAATGCTTTTTCGAAAGTGGCCATGCCCTTGTCCATATCGCCGGATGTAATATAGGCATCGGCCAGCAGGCACAAATATCCGGGGTTTTCAGGGTCGAGTTCAATGCCGCGTTCAAGATAGCGCAGGGCTTTGCGCGGGTTGCCGGTTTCGAGTTCGCAAACCCCAATGCCCATCCAGGCATCGACCACGGTAGGATCGAGGCGGGTGGCCTTGTGATAGTAATCGGAAGCATTCGTGTAGTCTTCCATTTTTTCGTAGCACTCGCCTATGTAATAGAACTTCATGGCGTCGGTTTCATTCTCGGCAAGCGACTGCTTATAGGCCTCCAGGGCTTCATTGAACCGGTTGAGCAGACTCAGAGCATAGCCTTTGTGGAAATAGGAATGCTCATGGTCTTCATCTATGGCCAGGGAATAATCAAACGCTTCGAGCGCCTTTTCGTACAGCCCGGCATTGATATACGACACGCCAAGGTTGAACCATGCTTCGATGCTGTAAGGATGACGATCGATCAGTTTCTGAAAGAAAGCAATGCTTTCCTCGGTAAGCGACAGCAGATCGAAACAATAGGCCGCTTCGTATATGGCCAGGTCGTTGTCGGGGTTCAGCTCCAGGGCTTTGCCGAGATACTCAATGGTCTTGCTGAAGTTGCCCAGGTTCTCGTATTCGAAGGCAATGTTTATGTAAACAAAGTCGGGCTCTTCGGCATCCTCCAAAGCCTTTTTATATTCTTCAATGGCCTTTTCGTAATTGCGCAATTGCGAATAAATGGCCCCTTTGGTAAGAAAAATATCTGAGTTGGATGGCTCCATCCCTTCCACTTCGGCAAGTAGCTCCAGGGCACGGTCTTCGCGGTTGAGGGTTGCAAGCAGCTGGGCCTTTTTCAATAAAAGCGGCAAAGCGCCTTCGTGTACCCTCAGGGCGTAATCCGAAACCTTTAGTGCACGATTGTATTTGCCACGGTAAACGTAAAAGTCGATGACCTCTTCGAAGTCATCCACATCAAAATAGACTGACCGGCTGAGCTTTTCCTGTTCTTCGAACTTCTCAACCTGCCAGGGAATATTTATGTTGTCTTCAATCTGATTCTTCATGCTTGCAAGGATGGTAGTTGTTCACTTTTGCAGAAGCTTTCCACAAATAACCTGCCATCAATTTTCACTGCAAAGGTAATAAAAAAACACGTCGGCATTTTTGACCCGGGGTGGCAGTCATTCAGGGTAAATTTATCAGATAAATGGGTAATGCCCGACAGTATTTCCACCGAATTTTCCAAATGTTTTCAACAATGCCGGTGCCGCCGAGGTGCAGCTTGGCAGGGATTTGAGGTTTTTACGGATAAAAATGGTAATTTTGCAAAAATTTTTACAATACTATGTTTGAAAGTTTAAGTGATAAGCTCGACAGGGCGTTTAAGCTGCTCAAGGGGCAGGGACATATTTCTGAGATCAACGTAGCCGAAACCCTCAAGGATGTGAGGCGGGCCTTGCTCGATGCCGACGTGAACTTCAAGATTGCCAAATCTTTTACTGATACTGTGAAGGAAAAGGCGTTGGGTCAGAATGTGCTTACCGCCGTATCGCCCAGTCAGCTCATGGTTAAAATTGTGCATGAGGAGTTAACCGCCCTCATGGGCAGCACCAGCGAAGAAATCAACATAAAGGGCAGTCCGGCCATTATTCTTATTGCTGGCTTGCAGGGTAGTGGTAAAACCACCTTCTCCGCCAAGCTGGCCAATTACCTCAAATCGAAGAAAAGCAAAAAGGTGCTGTTGGTTGCCGGCGACGTGTACCGCCCTGCTGCCATCGATCAGCTGAAAGTACTTGGCGAACAGGTTGGGGTAGAGGTGTTTACCGAAGAAGGCAGTAAAGACCCGGTGGGGATTGCCAAAAAAGCCATTACCCATGCTAAGAACATGGGTCACCAGGTGGTAATAATCGATACCGCCGGCCGCCTGGCCATCGACCAGCAGATGATGAACGAGATTTCTTCCCTGAAGCAAAGTCTCAACCCGCAGGAAACCCTGTTTGTGGTCGACGCCATGACGGGTCAGGATGCCGTAAACACTGCCAAAGCTTTTAACGACCGCCTTGATTTTGACGGGGTGGTGCTGACCAAACTCGATGGCGACACCCGTGGTGGTGCTGCGCTGACCATTCGTTCGGTAGTGAATAAGCCCATTAAGTTCGTGGGTATTGGCGAAAAGATGGAAGCCATCGACCTGTTTTACCCGCGCCGTATGGCCGACCGTATACTGGGCATGGGCGACATTGTATCGCTGGTTGAGAAAGCCCAGGAACAGTTCGATGAGGAGGAAGCCCGTAAGCTCCAGAAAAAACTGGCAAAGAACCAGTTTAATTTCGACGATTTTCTGTCGCAGTTGCAGCAGATCAAAAAAATGGGTAATGTGAAAGACCTGATGGGAATGATCCCAGGTATGGGAAAAGCCCTGAAAGATATCGACATTGAAGATGACGCTTTCAAGAGTATTGAAGCGATCATTCATTCCATGACACCGGCCGAACGCAACGACCCCGCTTTGCTCAATGGCAGTCGCCGAAAGCGCATTGCCGAAGGCAGTGGCACCACCATAGTGGATGTGAACCGCCTGGTTAAGCAGTTTGAAGATACCCGCAAAATGATGCGCATGGTGTCGACCGGCGGCGGAAACAAACTAATGAATATGATGAAGGGCAGGCCGGGAATGAGGAGATAAGGTTTGGGGTTTGAGGTTCAAGGTTAAGCCTGCCTGCCGGCAGGCTGGGTTTAGTTTAAGTTCATTGGCTGCTGCGCTGGATTGATGATTGCGGATTTATGATTTATGAATTTTGTTGGACTTGAACTTGTAGCAGGGATTTGTTGTTAGGGTTTTGTAAATATAAATACCAGCATTATGGAACTGATCGACGGAAAAAAGATTGCCGAAAGCATTAAGAAAGAGATTGCCATTGAGGTTGAACGCATGAAGGACAAAGGTGGGAAGGTACCCCATTTGGCTGCCATCCTGGTGGGCGAAGATCCGGCCAGCCAAACCTACGTAAACAGCAAATCAAAGGCTTGCCATGAAGTGGGCTTCGATTCTTCAACTTACCGGTTTCCTGCCGATGTGTCGGAAAAAGAACTCCTGGAAACCGTTGAGTTCATTAACAACGATCCTGAAATTGACGGTCTGATTGTTCAGTTGCCCCTGCCAAAACACATCGACCCGCAAAAAGTTATCCAGCAAATCCGCCCCGAAAAGGATGTTGATGGGTTCCACCCGGTAAACGTAGGCCGCATGACCATTGGCCTGCCGGCATATATTTCG
>JAHYJD010000125.1 GCA_019429365.1 Bacteroidales bacterium
GATACTGGCAGCCGAAGAGCTTATCCTGCAAAAGGAAGAAGAGTTGTTTAACCAGTTGGTTATGGCCGTGCAGGAGTACATTGAGCCTATTCAGGTCAACGCCGGGGTAGTGGGCCGCATCGACGTGCTGCTGTGTTTTGCCACCGTGTCGAGGCAATACGGCTATTCGCGTCCCGAGATGAACGACTCCTATGTACTCGACATTCGCGGGGGGCGGCATCCGGTGATCGAGCAGCAACTGCCGCCCGGCGAGGAATATGTAGCCAACGATGTGTTGCTCGACAACGAACAGCAACAAATTCTCATGATTACTGGTCCGAATATGTCGGGTAAATCGGCCCTGCTAAGGCAAACTGCCCTCATTGTGCTTATGGCGCAAATGGGCTGTTTTGTGCCGGCCGAAAAGGCTTCCATTGGGCTGATCGACAAGATATTTACCCGGGTAGGGGCTTCTGACAATATTTCTTCTGGCGAATCGACCTTTATGGTCGAGATGAATGAAACGGCCAGCATCCTCAACAATATTTCGAACCGCAGCCTTATTTTGCTCGATGAGATTGGCCGCGGCACCAGCACCTACGATGGCATCAGCATTGCCTGGGCCATTGCCGAATTTCTGCACGAACACCCCATGTTCAGGGCCAAAACGCTTTTTGCCACCCATTACCATGAGCTGAACGAAATGGCGGCTTCTTTCCCACGGATTAAAAACTTCAACGTGTCCATCAAGGAGCTGCACAACCAGGTGATTTTTCTGCGCAAGCTGGTGCCCGGCGGCATCGAACACAGCTTCGGCATTCATGTGGCCCGCATGGCGGGTATGCCCTCCCTGGTTATCGATCGTGCCCATCAGATACTGGCGCAGCTCGAAAAAAGCCACAGCCACGATGAACTGACAGGCCATGATGGTGCAGCGGCAAAGGCGGCAAAAAAAAGGAAAGAGAATTACCAACTGAGCTTTTTCCAGCTCGACGACCCTCTGCTGGAGCAAATCAAAGACGACATCCTTAGCACCGACATTAATACCCTTACTCCGGTGGAGGCCCTCATGAAACTAAATGAAATTAAACGATTGCTGGGTAAATAAAAAAACCGGCCATTTGCCGGTTTTAAAGGTTTATCCGTTTGGTTAAAGCTATCGGCGATAGCCCAGCCGCTGCAGCACCTCGTCGCTGAGGTCGTAGCGCACATCGGTAAAGATCATGGTAATGCCGCCCGATTTGTCGAAGATCACGGCATAGTTGCCGCGGGTGGCAATTTCTTCAATGGCCTCAAACACTTTGTCCTGGATAGGTTTTATGAGTTCCTGGCGTTTTTTGAACAGGTCGCCTTCGCGCCCAAAGCGCTGCATTTGCATTTCCTTGGCAACCCTTTCACGTTCAATAATGGTTTCTTCGCGCTGGCGGCGCATTTCTTCGGGCAGCAGTGGCGCTTCGGCCTGGTATTCGCGGTACATGCGGTCAATTTCGCTGAAGCTCTGCTCTATTTCGTTCTGCCATACCACGCTGATACGCTCCAGCTCCTGCTCGGCAGCTTTGTATTCAGGGATGTTCTCCATGATGTAGTCGGAGTCGATATAGGCAAAACGTTGTGCGAAGCTCGCACCGGCAAACAATAAGATGGCGGCAAACAGGGCAATTTTTTTCATTTTAGGGTCCTCCTGGATTGGTTAATACACATTCGTTAGTCGATGGACTGGCCTATGGAGAAGTGGAATCTTCCGCCGCTGTCGTTGGGCCTTCCGGGCAAGGGGTCGAAGCCATAACCGTAGTCGATACCCAGCAAGCCAAACATGGGCAGGAAAATCCTCAGGCCGACACCTGCCGAGCGTTTTATGTTAAAGGGGTTGTAATCCCTGAAGTTTTTCCAGGCATTACCCCCTTCGACAAACGCCAGTGCGTAAATGGTCGACATGGGGCTCAGCACAATGGGGTAACGCACCTCCATGGTAAATTTGTTGTATACCGTGGCTCCGATTTCCCGTCCCGAATTGTCGGTGGGCGTGAGGGAGTAATTGGCATAACCCCTGAGTGCAATAATCTCCCGGCCATCGATTTCCCATCCTGAAATTCCGTCCCCTCCAAGGTAGAAACGCTCAAAGGGCGGAAATCCGATGTCGCGGTTATAAAACCCGAGAAAACCGAATCTGGTCCGGGTGCTTAACACCAAATCTCCTGCCAATCTGGTATACCAACTGGTATTAAATTTCCATTTGTGGTATTCGAGCCATTTATAGCGGTCTTCGTCAGCCATTCCGGCATAATTTTTTCCGCTAATGGAGGAGTAGGGCGGAGTAAGCTGAAGCGAGAGCGAAATTTCGGAGCCCTCGCGCGGATATAGGGGTGCGCTGATAGAATTGCGGCCCAACACAATGTTATAACTCAGGTTGTTCGACTGTCCGCTGTTGATGATAAACGGAATGGGGCTGTTCAGGATGTCGTAGTTCTGATAGGTAACGAATTGCTGAAGGAAAAAGTAGTCGTCGGGTACCTGAAGGCGCTGGGCAAATCCTACGCTGGCCCCGATAATGGAATAGTAGCCGTAGTTGGGGTGGGTTTTGGCCAGGTTGGTACGGTGGGTGGTCTGGTAAACGCTCAGGCTAAGGGTGTTGGGTTTTTTCCCGCCCAGCCAGGGCTCCACAAACGACATACTGTAAGAAATATAGCCGCGTCCGTAGGTCTGTGCCCTGAGCGAAAGCCGCTGACCGTCGCCGGTGGGCAGCGGGCGCCAGGCTTCCTTCTTAAAAAAGTTTTTGGTGGAGAAGTTGTTGAAGGTAAGACCAACGGTACCAATGATGCGATTGGCACCCCATCCGCCCGAAAGTTCTACCTGGTCGGAAGAGGTTTCCTCTACCACATATTCAATATCGACGGTTCCGTCGACGGGGTTAGGCCTGGGGATGACGTCGATCTTTTCCTGGTCGAAATAACCCAGCTGAATGATTTCCCGCTGGCTGCGGATAATGTCGCTGCGGCTGAAAAGTTGTCCCGGGCGGGTGCGGATCTCGCGCATGATTACATGGTCGTTGGTGCGGTCGTTGCCCCTCACCGTTACCCTGTTGATGGTAGCCTGCTTGCCTTCAAAAATGCGAAGCTCGAGGTCGATGGAGTCGTTTTCGATGGCTGTCTCAATAGGTTTAATGTCGAAAAAAAGGTAGCCATCATCAAGATAAAGCGAACTCACGTCCACCCCGTCGATGTTCATAAAAAGGTTCTTTTGCAGCAACTTCTGGTTGTAAAGGTCGCCAGGTTTGATGCCCAGTATTTCTGCAAGAAACTCCGATGGATATACCGTATTGCCAATCCATGAAATATTCCGGTAGTAATAAGTGGGACCTTCTTCAATATGCAGGTCAATATTGATGCGGTTTTCTTCCACAAAATAAATGGAGTCGTTTACTATGCGGGCGTCGCGCTTGCCCAGTTCGTTGTAACGGTCGATAATGTTTTGTTTGTCTTCCGTAAATTCATCCTGAATCAGCTTGGAAGAGTTGAAGATAAAGCGCAGGCTTTGTTCCCGGGTTTTTTTCATCAGCCTTTTGATCTGACGGTCGGAGATCACCTCATTGCCCGTCACATTCACATTGGCAATTTTGGTGCGCTGCCCGCGGTCAATATCGAACTCCAGGGCCATGCTGTTAATGCGGGCCGTGTCGGGAATCTGGTTTACCATGATTTCGGGCTTGAGGTAACCTTTGTCAATATAGTAATCTTCAATGGCGCTTTCGGCTCTGAACAGCAGGCTTTCAGTAACCACGTCGCCCCGGATCAGGTTCAGGTTTTCGCGCAATTTGTCAGAATCAGCTCTTTTTATACCCCTGAACTCATAACGCGTAAGGCGGGGCCTTTCCTGCAACTCAATGTCGAGAAAAATAGATTCGCCCTGAATGGAAGTTACTGAAATGGCTACATGCTGAAATAAGCCCTGTTTCCAAAGGTTAAGAATGGCCCTGGAGATCTGTTCGCCAGGCACCAGGATGGTTTGCCCCACATAAAGCTGGGTTACCATAACCACCACGTTGTCGTCAATAAATTCAGTGCCGGTAACGCTGATGCCTCCTATGCGGTATTCCTGGGGGTTGTCGGGGTTAATTCTTATCTGGCTGCCGGTAAGCACCTCTTGTGCCGTTGCAGGCGGGGCAATGCTGCAAACCAGGAAAAACAACATAAAGAGCGCAACCATAAAGGCAAAGGGTTTACGCGGGCAGGAAAAAGTAAAGCGGGAGGTCCGGGTTTGGTGCATTATTATTTTTGTTTTAACAAAATTCATAAAGGAAGGCAAGATTCAGGAGGTCGGGTGTCAACATTGTGGCTGGGGAATCCTGCCAAATCGTCTTTCCCTTTTCTGGTAATCAATAATGGCCTGGTAAAAATGCTTTTTCCTGAAGTCGGGCCAGAGCACACAGGGAAAATACAATTCGGAATATGCGATTTGCCAAAGCAAAAAGTTGCTGACGCGCAATTCGCCACTGGTGCGTATCAACAGGTCGGGATCGGGGATGCCGGTGGTGCCGAGGTGGCTTTCAAACACTTCATTGTCAATATCTTCTGGATTTAGCTCGCCTGAGCAGATTTTGGCGGCTATCTGTTTTGTGGCGTTAATGATTTCCCATCGCGAACTGTAGCTCAGGGCCATCACCACGGTAAGGCGGGTGTTGTGGGCGGTAAGTGCAATGGCTTCATTCAGTTCCTTACGGCATTGTTCGGGCAACGCAGCGAGGTCGCCAATGGCCATCAAGCGTACCCCTTTTTCGTTTAGCTCAGGGGTTTCGTCGCGAATGGCTTTTACCAGCAATTCCATAAGGGTGTTTACTTCTGTCTGGGGCCTGTCCCAATTTTCGGTCGAAAAGGCAAAAAAGGTCAGGTATTCCACCCCGATATCGGCAGCAGCCTCCACGGTTTCGCGCACGGAAGAAACGCCGTGTTCATGGCCGAAATTACGGTCTTTGCCCCGGTGGCAGGCCCAGCGGCCGTTTCCGTCCATGATAATGGCAACGTGACGAGGTATTTTCTCGAGATTAATCTGCTCCTTTAAATCCATTCCATCAATAAATTATGCCCCAAAAAAGTGGCACAAATTTCTTAAAATGTTTCGAGAAATAAAAGGATTGCCGCAAAGTTTAAGAAATTTTAATTGTAAGCGGCACACTTACCACGTGTGAAGTCCTTAATTTTAAAGGCCAGCACGAAGCCTGCGAAGGAATACCAGTCGTTGTTTGTGGGGTCGCCACGCTGCAGGCCGGCATTTTGCCCGGGGTTGCTCAGAGAACGGTCGGAAAAATAGGTTGAAGCAACCTGGTTTTCGGTGCCTTCAAAAATGGAAAGGTCAGGATAAACAGTGCTTACATCATCGAGATAGTCGGTGCCGGTGCGCCGCATACCCCATTCAATACCGCCTGTAATGTTTCGGCTGATGTTAAACTTGAGGCCCACACCAAAAAGGAAATTATGGGATACGAGTCCGTATTTGTCGGGATAACCTTCCAATCCCTGCCCTTCTGTGCCCAACTTGCGAAGGTCAATCCACCTCAAACGCCCCTCATCGTCAGGAAGCTGCGCCCTGGGATTAAAGCTGAAAACGCCGCCTCCAAAAAAGAGGTAGGGCGAATAGGGGGTGTCGAGGTTGCCTGCCACAAATGGCAGGAAGTTGATCTCGAGCTGGCCTGACAGTTCGGTAACCCTCGATACAAAGCGGAGGTTGCGGTCTTCGTTGTACTTGATCAGGGCGTCGTTGCCCTCTACACTGGCAAAGATGCCATTTAACCTTGCCGAGAGGTGGGGGTTGAAGTTGTAACGGTATACTCCGCCAAGGGCAATGCGGGTCATTGCAAACTGCCTGCCCGGGTTTAAATCGCCAAGATAGTAAGAGCCGCCGAAAAAAACACCCAGCTCGTTTTTCTGTCCCAGCAATGCCGGTGTGTTTAAAAAAAATAACACAAACAGCAAAAGCAAACCTTTACGGGACTTTTTAACGGATATACCTGGCAGCTGGGGAGTTATCATTAAAATAATTCTTGGTTGCGAAATTTTTCTCTAAGATTAATTAAAGGCTGTGGCAGGCATTGCTGAAGCCCGGCTCAGAAAATAACGTATGTGTTTGATAAATATTTTGCCTGATGGTGATTTGCATGCCTTAACGGATCAGGGGCGCCCACCTGCGTTGGGTTGGCCCGGTGATAATCTTATACTGCACGGTAAGGAAAAGAAACATATAGGCGTCGTCGTTGTGTGGGTTGGCACGTTGCTGTCCGGGCAGGGTGGGGTCGGGGTAATTGGCCATTCCCGGCTTATCCCTGTAACTGTAGTTGGTCGGGTTGGAGAAATATTCGCCCAGCGCGATCCTCGAAGGGTTACCCTCCCAGTTACTGGCAAAAACAGCGGGGTCAACATAAGTGGTGCTGGCATCGTCGAGGTAATCGGTAAATGTTTTCCGGAAGCCGTATTCCATGCCAATGCTCCATTCGCGGCTCAGCGAGAGGGTCATGCCTATGCCGAATGGTATGGCCAGGTTAACGGGGAAATATTTTTTCCTGGTGGGGAAGTTATCCTCGAAGCCTTGACCTTCGGTGCTGAGCGGCCTGAGGTTGTACCAGCCATCGCTAGGCAGTTGATCGGAGGGAATGGTAGCATGATTGAGGGTCAGGTAGTGAGCGCCATCGAAGTAGCCCTGTGGGTTAAAGAAAAATCCGCCAATGCCTGCAAAAACGTAGCCTCTGAGCCGGTAGCCAATCCAGCCAATGTTGCGGGTTTGATCGCGGTAGCGGGCGCCCACCTTACCATCGGTATAGAAAAACCACTCGCCCTGCACCGAGGTTTCGAGCACGGGAGAACGGAACTGAAGGTTTCGGTTGTTGCGGAAAGTCTCCTGGGTGTGGCGGTCGTTGCCCGATACATAGCCAAAAGCAAGGTTGCCTGTAATGGACAAGTCG
>JAHYJD010000221.1 GCA_019429365.1 Bacteroidales bacterium
CGACTAATGCTATTGGACGGCCCACTTGCGGGGCGTTTTCTTATTTGACCACTCCTTTTCCACAGGCTTCCGCCTGCGGCTATTCACAGCCGGTCCCGCTTTGCGAGACGAAAGACTTAGGTTTGCAATAATACTGTCGCCGCTATGCGGCTTTTCCCCATGCCCTGTGCCCCATGCCCCATGCCATTCCCTACCGCTTTTCCCTTAAGTCTCTCCCTCTCTTAAGTCACTGAAGTCTCTAAAGTCACCTTCATTCCCTCAAGTACCTCTTCCTCAAAAACTTCCCCGGCAGCAGCATGCCCAGCGGGTTGCCGCCTTTGTTCCAGAGCGAGCGCCAGGCATACCCCAAAATGCGTCGCTTATAGGCCACACCCGGAAAGGCCGTCATGACAAAACGCAAATAGCCCAGCAAGCTGCCAAGCGAGTGGTACTCCCCTTCCCTGGGGTCGCTGATTTTCTTTTGGGCGGTTTGCAGCAAAAAAGCAGTGGATTTACCCTTGTCGGGAAGGGTGTAATACGGGTTAAACCAGCTTTTAATCAGCTCGTTGTAAAGTCCAATCATTTTTTCTGCACGGTAAGTCGCAACCAATTCGCTGAATCGCCTTTCATCAAAGCGTTTCTGGCGGGCAATCTCGTGCACATCGACCAGCCATTTGAGGCGGCGCCAGCCGTGCATGCCGCCGTGTATGAGCAGGAAAAGCAGGTCGAGCTCGGGGTTCAGCACCTGAAAGGTGCGGCCCTGAAACGCAATGGTGGAAAGGTTTTCCTTTACGATGCGGTCCGTTTCGCCGGAAGGCAGAATGGGATAATAAAACAGCCGCCAGTGCAGCTCCACATCCAGTCCGGTGGCGGGGTTTTCGAGCGCAAACTGGTTACGGAAGCCGATCAGTCGTTGCTTTTGTTTTTCGCCGGAAGGCCAGGGAAAAAGCGAAGGCACAAAACCCAGCTTTTCCAGCACTGAAAGGGCCTTTTCAATGTCGGCCGGTTCGAGCAGCAAGTCCACATCGCCGGTGAAGCGGAAGCTTGGATCGCCGTAGATTTTCTGCGAAAGCACAAAGCCCTTGAGTGGAATGAATGCAATGCCGGCGGCCCTGAGCGCATCGGTCACCTCCAGGAAGCCCTTCAGCTTTTTCAGCGTAAGCGCTTTATCTCCATACAATT
>JAHYJD010000126.1 GCA_019429365.1 Bacteroidales bacterium
TTCAGCATACTGGGGGCAGTTACCGAACAGGCAGATACGCGCAACTGGCAAACCTTGCCACACTCCATACACTACGCCCGCATGCCACTCCCGGCAGGAGAAAACAACCTCGAACTCGAATTGCTCAACGCCGCGCAGCAGGCGGCCCGAAGGGTCCCCCTGGAAGTTACCATAAATGCCGGCAGAACTACTTTCAGGAATTTCCACACCCTGGATGCAAAACCCATGGGTGTCCGTTAGGGCCCGGCTAAAAAATGCGGTAGCCAAATCCCCATTCAATGTAATCGGCCCGGAAAAGGTGCGACTTCAGCGTGAGGCTGATCAGCCATTTATCAGAAAACTGGTGACGAAGCCCTGCCCGGTTATACCCTTTGCCATCCTCATTGTTGGCGGCATACAAATAAATGCCCTGCTGTATAATTAAGGAAGTCTTTCCGAATAATTGCTCGTACGAAACATGCAAGCCCGGCTTGAGCAATCCCGCCGCGGAGGCCGGCTCCCGGTCCAGGCGCCTGAGCACCTCCCTGTCAGAATATCCCCAGAAAACATCGGCGCCCGCGCCCAGCATAATTTTTTGCGAAAGCGGCCGGCCCAGGGTAGCGCTCAGGGTATATTCCGCGAAAGCGGGCCCGCCCGGAGGATAGAGCCTGGTGTAACCTCCCGCCCCGAAAACCCTTATGGACCAAGGGGCTTCCCTTTGCCTTGAATACTGTCTTTGGGGCAGCTCCGGGGCAGGTTTCACATTATACATAAGGGCAAATTTTAAGGCTGGTATGTTTAGCCCTTTATTGGGCGTGCGGGTCTTGCCATTGCTGAAGTGTGTCATGCCAAAACCAGAGCGGATGGTAAAAAATTCAGAAAGCTGAAACCCGAGCTCCAGGCTGGTGTTCATTAAAATATTCAGGGGGTTGCTGATGGCAATATTGCCTTCGTTGCCGGGCTCGCTGAAATGGTTTGTAAGCCAGGCCACCCCCAGCCCGTAGCGGAAATTAAGGCTCAGCTTGCCTTTCCGCGCAAGCGGCAATAAAATATGGGGGAAAGCCCCGAAGGCCCGCCCCAGCACCTCGGGATAGCCCAGGTCGGCAAACATTAAGGTTATGCCTATGTCTGGGAAGTTGTATGCGTGGTGCCAGGGTTTTGCTCCGTTAAGGGTGCCTGACAACCCCAGGTGAAACATGGGAAAAAGGCCGGTGTGAAGCTGGTCCATATTGGGGGCATGCGGCCACACCCAGGCAGCATAGGCGGCCCCCTCGATGCGTGAAAAAACCCCGCCCTTGCTTTCCCGCGCGGCTGCAGGCATAACGACCAGCAGAACCGGAAACAAAAAAAGGAATATCGAACGGCGCATTTTTGCCATGGCTTGCCTGCTTCTTTTTATACAAATATATCCCTTTCCTGCCATTAGGCCTGTGGTTAATTGTTGCTACCTTTGCACAAAAATTTTGTTATGGATAAGCGACTTGCAGCATTTTCGGAGCTGCTCGACATCATGGACGACCTCCGGGCCAAATGCCCCTGGGACAAAAAACAGACCCTCGAAAGCCTCCGCCACCTCACCATTGAAGAAACCTACGAGCTGGCCGACGCCATCCTGGAAAACGACCTGGATGAGATTAAAAAAGAGCTGGGCGACCTGATGCTCCACATTGTGTTTTATGCCAAGATAGGCAGCGAAAAGGGCGCTTTCGACATTGCCGATGTGCTCGAAAGCATTAACAAAAAGCTGATCAACCGCCACCCCCATATTTATGGCGATGTGGTGGCCGATACCGATGAACAGGTAAAGGAAAACTGGGAAAAGATCAAGCTCAAAGAAGGCAAGAAGAACGTGCTTTCGGGCGTGCCAAAGTCATTGCCCGCCATGGTAAAGGCCTACCGCATACAGGACAAGGCGCGCGGCTTTGGTTTCGACTGGGAGCACCCCGGGCAGGTATGGGACAAGGTGCAGGAAGAGCTGGGCGAGCTTCGCGAAGAAGTGGAAAAAGGCACCAGCCACAAAAGAATCGAAGAGGAGTTTGGCGACCTGATGTTTGCCCTGATCAACTACTCCCGCTTTATCGATGTGAACCCCGAGAGTGCCCTGGAACGGACCAACAAGAAATTTATCCGCAGGTTCTCCTACCTCGAAGAGCAGGCTGCCCTGGCCGGCAAGGACCTCAAAAAAATGAACCTGGCCGAAATGGATGTTTTCTGGAACGAAGCCAAAGATTACGAGTAAAACACAAATTAGATTCCTCACTCCGTTCGGAATGACGGTTCCTTAAGTCTTTCACAAACGCCTTGTCATTTCGATCCCGCATGTGCGGGAGAGAAATCTAACGGACAACAATAATATCACCTAAGCTGCATTTTTAGGCCCCCTGGGGCCTTTTTTTATTACTTTGTCAAGATCACTAGAAGAAATCTATATATTTGCCATCAAATTTTACAACCATGATACAAGTAAATCAATTAACAAAAGACTTTTCACTTTCCAAAAAGCAGATGGCCGAGATGGGCGCAAGCTCGTCGAGCCTTCGGGTACTTGACAATGTGAATTTTGAATGCAAGCCCGGCCGCATTTTCAGCCTGCTGGGCCCCAATGGTGCAGGAAAAACCACCACCCTGCGCATTATCTCAACCATACTGGCTCCCAGCAGCGGCTCGGTAAAGGTTAATGGCTACGATGTGGTGAACGACGGCTCGAAGGTGCGCAGCAGCATTGGCTTTCTTACCGGTTCTACCGGCCTTTATGAAAGACTCACGCCCGAAGAGCTCATTGCTTATTTTGCCAAACTGCACGGGGTTGAAAAGCAAGCCTTTGAGAAGAAAAAGGATGAGCTGTTTACCATCCTCGACATGCATGACTTTGCCAGGAAAAGAATCGGCAAGCTTTCTACCGGCATGAAACAAAAGGTGAGCATTGCCCGCACCATGATCCATGACCCGGAAGTGCTGGTTTTTGATGAACCCACCGCAGGCCTCGATGTGATTGCCGCCAAAAACATCATTGAACTGATTCGCGACTGCAAAAACCGAAACAAAACGGTGATCTTTTCTTCGCACATCATGAGTGAAGTGGACCTGCTCTGCGACGACCTGGCCATAATACACAAAGGCCGGATACTTTTTAACGACACCATGGATAGCTTCCGCGATGGAATGAAAACCGAAAACATTACCGAAGAGTTTATCCGGGTGGTAGCCGCCAGCAATTAACCAAGTCAAAGGTCTTAAAATCAAAAGAAAATGAACAACATCATCACCATAGCATCCAAAGAATTTCTCGATACCCTTCGCGACCGCCGCACCCTGATTATGATGATCGTGGTGCCGATTCTGATCTTTCCGCTCATCTTCTCCCTGGTAAACAAGCTTCAGAGCTCGGCCATTCAAAAAGAGCGGCAACGATTGCTGGCCACAGGGCTGATCAATCTCGACAGCGAAAACGGCCTGGCGGTTTTCCTTAATAATCATCCCGACCTGGAAACGGTTCCGCTTTACGATATCGCTGAGCTTGAGCAGCTGATCCGCAGCGACAGCCTGCAAGCAGGGGTGGTTATTGAACAGGGTTTTTCAGAAAATGTAGGAAACCTGAAAAGCGGGCAGGTTAAAGTATATTTTTCGGCCACCAAGTTTACCACCCGCGACCGCATCTCCTCCATTCTGAATGGGTTTACCAGCGATGTGTTAAGGGAACGCATTGTTTCGCAGGGGCTGGATGAAAGCTTTATTGAACCGGTTAAAACCGAATATGTAAATGTGGCCACCGAGCAGGAAGTGATCGGAAAAATGGCGGGTGGCTTTTTGCCCTACCTTTTTGTAATTTTCTGTTTTATGGGCGCCATGTATCCGGCCATCGACCTGTTTACGGGCGAAAAGGAACGAAAAACACTGGAAACCCTGCTCACCTCACCCGTTTCGCGTTTGGAAATTCTGGTCGGGAAAATGATGGTGGTGGTTTCAAGCAGCCTGATCACTGCCGTGCTGGCCATACTGGGTTTGTTTGTTTCGGTGCAGACTACCTCCGGCATGCCCGATGCTTTCACCGGCATCATTTCGGGTATGGTATCCCTGTCGTTTGTTCTGCTGCTCCTGCTTATGCTGTTGCCGCTCACCGTTTTCTTTGCAGGCATCATGATCCCGCTTACCATTTATGCCAAGTCATTCAAGGAAGCCCAGAGCATACTGTCGCCCATGACTTTCCTGGTGATTGTACCGGCCGTGATCGGTTTGCTGCCCGGCGTGGAGCTCACCACCACCACGGCGCTGATTCCCATTGTGAACATTTCACTGGCCACCAAGGAAATGCTGGCAGGTACCATACAGCTGCCTTTATTGCTCATTACCATCTTTTCGCTGGTAACCTATGCAGCCCTTTCGGTGGTATTTTGTGTCAAGTGGTTCGGAAAGGAAACCCATATACTTCGATAGGGTTTCTCTCTTTTTTTGTGCTGCCATAAAATGCCCGCCATTTTATGGCAGTTTTCTTTTATATTGAAATATATTATATTATTTTCGGTCTCAAAATACGTTTAATTATGACTACAGTTCGAAAATGCTTGATGCTGGCATCCCTTCTGTTTCCTTTTCTTTTACAGGCCCAAACCCTTGAGGTGGAAGGCGAGGTGATGGGCTCGTGGAATGCCGATACCGTTAAGGTAACCGGCAATATTTTCCTGCCTGCCGGGGCAAGTCTTTTTATTGAAGCAGGGGTGGTGGTTGAGTTTCAGGGCTTTTATGGCTTTAAGGTCGATGGCAGCCTGCAAGCCCTGGGCACAGCGGCTTCGCCGGTAATATTTACCGTAAACGACACCACCGGCCTGCACAACGTAAATGCCCCCGGCGGCGGATGGAGCGGCATTCATATGGTGGCTGAAAGCGAAGAGGATAACATTACCGCCATTTTCGACCACTGCCATTTCGAATATGCCAAGACCTGGCAGGAAGACAGCCTGCCGCACGGCGGGGCAGTGTATATTTCAGGCCCCGCAAATGCCAGTTTTCAGCATTGCAGCTTTTTGCACAACCGGACCTACCTGAGCGGGGGCGCCATCTATTTTAACGGGGCATCGCCCCTGATCGAAAATTGCTACTTTTCTGCGAACCTGGCCGGCCACGAGCCACCCGTGGAAGAAAACTACGGCTATGGCGGGGCGGTTGGCGGCATTAACACCAAGGCCGTGATCCGGGGAAACGTCTTTTTCGACAACTGGTCAACCGGCATAGGAGGGGGGCTGAGCATCGACAACGGCGACCCGCTGATTGAAAACAACATTTTCGAAGGCAACGACAGCCCCCTGGGCGGTGGCTTTGGCATACTGCGCTCGCAGGTGCTGGGCACCATCGCCAACAACCTGGTGGCAAACAATTACTCCATATTTTTTGGCGGGGGCATTGCCCTGATCGGGGTGCGCGCCAACCTGGCCAACAACACCATCGTGGGCAACTATGCCGGCTATGGGGGCGGGCTGTACTTCAACCTCGAAGCCTACGTGAAGGTGTACAACACCATTGTGTGGGGCAACACTGCCCATGGCGATTATGGCGGGTCGGTTTATATATGGGATGGTCCTTCCGTGCCCGACTTTTATTACTGCAACATTGAAGGTGGACAGGAAAACTTCGATGGGGCCACTTTTCTTGGAGAATACCTGCACAACATTGACCTGGACCCGCTTTTTGCCGCTGAGGGCGACCACCCCTGGCAGCTCCTGCCCGGGTCGCCCTGCATCAACGCCGGCACAGAAGACCCGGCCTTTCTGGCCCTGCCCGCAACCGACCTGCCCGGCAATGAACGCATTCAGCTGGGCCGCATCGACATGGGCGCCTACGAAGCCGACACCATGGCGGCCACCAGCATTACAGAAACGGGTGCCCCTAAGCTGCAGCTCAGGGTTTTTCCAAACCCGGCCAGGGAAACGACCAAAGTTGCATTGCTGGTGGAGAAGGCAGGCAAGATGAGCCTTTACCTGGTGAACACCCGCGGGCAAAGGCTAATGATGCTTCATGAGGGATTTCTGGAACCCGGCCGCCACGAATTTATAGTTAACGTTACGGAAGCCCTTCCCGGCAAGGGGGTGTACTTTATCATTGGCGAAAGCTTGCAGGAAAAAGTGGCTGCAAAAGTGGTGGTATGGCCTTAGGGCGTTGAGCGTTCAGATAATTTTTTTCTCAGAAAGGAAATATTCCAGGTCGTAGAAAAAGGCTTCGTGTTTCCTTTGCGTTTTCTCACTTACCTCGATTATGGTTTGCACCTGGCTGATCTTGCGCAGGTCTTTCTGGAACTGTCCCAGGTCAAAAATTTCGCTCAGGTTCCAGAACAGTAAAAGGAAATCGGGCACCGGGCTTTCGCTCAGAATAGGGCCTTCGGGGCTTTTGTTGCTGAGCAAAAAAACCTGCATGCGGTACTGCTGGTAGTGGTAACTGAACAGCGAAAAAGCAGCCGGGCGGGTTTCAGAAAAATAATGCGTAAAATCGCCGATGCGCTCCAGCTCAAAGCCAAGCGCCTGGTTCAGCAGCCATGCCAGGCGGTAGTCCTTCTGGATGCTGAAAACCGAATACACCGTAAAAGGCGATTCGTAACCAAGCTTCAATGCGATCTTTTTTGCCATAATATCTTTGCCCTTTTTGGAGGGGCTTATTGCAAAAGTAAACAAACACTCCCCATTTTTTCTAACTCAGCGAGATAAAAAATGATACCTTGATTGACAAAACCAATGGTGTTGCATTTCAGCCCAGCAAGCACAAAGGATTTCTTATATTTACTTTACAACAATTATTTTTTGAGAAT
>JAHYJD010000016.1 GCA_019429365.1 Bacteroidales bacterium
CCATCTTCAGGAGCTTTATCAAAATGAGGGAGTCAAGTTCAAAAAACACTTTTCCAATCTGAAAGAGGAAATGGTGCTGATCCGCCTGCAAAAGTTCTTTTACCTTGAGCCGGTTGGCGAAGGCATGTACCTGGACCAGGCACAACCCAAGGTGGCGTATTTTGAAATTCCAGATTATCTTGCCTGGGACGATTTCAAAGGCATTACCACCAAGGCAAAATACGAAACTGACCTGTTGTTTTTCGATGCTGCCACCGCCTATTTTTACCAAAACAAAAAAATTGTGAACCTGGTAAGGATTTACAAGGAGGATATCAGCATCACAAAACTTCGTCCGATAAAGGAGAGGTTTCTTAAATTGATTGACGAAAAATAATTTATTTTTCTCAAAGGTCTTCCCGCCTTAAAAGCTTCAAGCCTGATGTGGCATAGGTGCCAAATTCTTCGGGACCGGTGGAGAAGATGAAAAAGGCCTCCATGTCTTCCCTTTGCTCCACAAAAGCCTTAGCCTTTTCGAAGCCCATTACCATAAATGCAGTGGCATAGGCATCAGAGGTCATTCCGTCGCGGGCAAAAACCGACACGCTCAACAGATTATGAGTTACAGGGTATCCCGAAAACGGGTCGATGGTATGCGAGAAGCGCTGCCCCCCCTCCTCATAGTAACGGCGGTAGTTGCCCGAGGTAGCTACAGCCATGTCGAGCAGTTCAACGTAATAATCCCAGTCTTGTGGGTCATCAAAGTCGCGGGCAGGCTTTTCCAAGCCAATACGCCATTTAGATCCATCAGGCTTCAGGCCACGGGCCGTCAGATCGCCGCCAATTTCCACCAGGTAGGTGGTAATGCCCCTGGCCGCCAGAAAATCACCAATCACATCGGCGGCGTAGCCTTTGGCTATGGCATTAAAATCGAATTGAATACGGGGATCTTCCTTCACAATGCGGTTATCCGCCAAACGGGTATGATTAAGGCCAATAAGCTGACTCAGGCTGTCAATTTTCTGCTGGCTCATATCCCTGCGTTGGGTAAAACCAAAACCCCAGGCATTCACCAGGGGCGACACCGTGGGATCGAAAGCACCACCAGAGGATTCAAAAATCTCAACCGAGCGAAGGTATACTACCCGGAAGAAATCGTCAACCAAATCCGTTTCATTGTTGTTAATACGCGAAATGAGAGATTGCGGCACATAATACGACAAAGATTCGTTAAAAACATTGAACAGGCTATCGATCTCATGCTGATAAACCTCCCCTTTCTCCGAAAAATAGGAGATGGAGTAATAAGTGCCGAACACCACCCCCCTGATGTTGACAAGCTGGGCTTGTTTGGGTTGCATGTTGCAAGCAGCCAGGAAAATTAAAACTGCAAAAACGGGGACAAAACGACGGATACGCATATTAGTTTTAAGATTTTGTTTCAATGAGGGGTTCGGTATGAATGGAAATGTGCGTGTCCTGTCCGTATTTTTTTCTCAGACAGTTTTCAATTTCAACGGTAATATCATGGGCTTCTTCAATATTCAGGTCGCGCTGCACATTTATGTGAAGATCGATGGCGATATCATTTCCGATTTTCCTTGTTTTTAAGTCGTGGGGATTATGCACCCCCTCTACCCCTCCTGCAATTTCCAGTATTTCCTTTTCCTGCGATTTTGGCAAGGAAGTTTCGATGAGCTCAGCCAGCGACTCAAAGGATATGGAAATGGCCACCCGCAGGATGAAAAAACTTACCACAATGGCGGCCAGGGGGTCGAGAATAACCCAACGGGGGCCCAGAAAAATAGCTCCACCAATTCCGATCACAGTACCTATCGAAGAAAAAGCATCGCTGCGGTGGTGCCAGGCATTTGCTACCACTACTTTGCTGTTAATCCGCTTCCCAACAACAATGGTATAACGGTAAAGAATCTCTTTTATGATAATGGAAATTATTGCCGCATATAAGGCAACCATTCCGGGGCTTTGTATGGGTTCAATCCGGTAATGAACAAAAATATTACGTCCGGCAGTGTAAAGTATACCCAGCCCTACAATAACCAGCACAATGCCTACAAAAGCAGTGGCAAGGGTTTCAACTTTTCCGTGACCATATTTGTGATTGCCATCCTTAGGCTTCGAAGAAACCTTCAGGCTACCAACCACCACAAGATCTGTAACGAAATCGCTAACAGAGTGCGCAGCATCGGCTATCATTGCAGCGGAATTCCCGAGAATACCTGCAATGAGTTTGAAGACCGTAAGAACCAGGTTTGAAAAGAAGCCGATCCAGGTTACTTTGTTTGCTTCCTTCTGGCGTTGTTTAATCATTTTTTCATTTGAAAAGTAAGCGAAAAAAGCCCCGAAACCGGGGCTTTAGGCTAACTGCCAAAATCGTCTAGGTCAATATTCTCATCTGGCACACCCAGGTTATCGAGCATTTTGAGCACCGATTCATTCATTATTGGCGGGCCGCAAAGGTAATATTCAACTTCTTCAGGTTCCGGATGTTTGCTAAGGTAGTTATCAAGCACTACCTGGTGGATGAAACCTTTGTAACCATCCCAGTTATCATCGGGAAGCGGTTCGGAAAGCGCAATATTAAAATTGAAGTTTGGAAATTCCTTTTCAATTTTCCTGAAATGCTCTTCATAGAATACTTCCCGTTTCGAACGAGCACCATACCAATAAGAAACTTTCCGACCTGTTTTCATGGTATGGAACAGATGGAAAATGTGCGAGCGAAGGGGTGCCATACCTGCTCCACCACCAATATAAACCATTTCGCGGTCGGTATTCTTAATATGGAATTCACCGTAAGGACCCGATATAATAACCTTGTCGCCGGGCTTGCGCGAAAAGATATACGATGAGCAAATGCCCGGATTCACATTCATAAAAGCATTCTTCTTTGGGTCCCATGGTGGGGTGGCAATACGAATATTAAGCATAACGATGTTTCCTTCGGCCGGGTGGTTGGCCATGGAGTAGGCTCGGAAGATTGGCTCGGGATTTTTCATTTTCAGATCCCACATCTTGAACTTATCCCAGTCACCGCGAAACTGTTCTTCAACCTCAATATCCTTAAAGTCAACCTCAACCTCAGGCACATCAATCTGAATATATCCTCCTGACTTGAAGTCCATGCTTTCGCCTTCGGGCAATCGGACCACAAATTCTTTTATAAAGGTGGCCACATTGTGGTTCGAAACAACTTCGCACTCCCATTTTTTTATGCCGAAAATTTCTTTTGGCACCCGGATGTCGAGGTCGGCTTTGACTTTTACCTGGCAGCTCAGGCGCCATTTTTCCTGAATCTCTTTGCGGGAAAAATATCCTACTTCTGTGGGCAGAATATCGCCAGCCCCGTCGAGTACCTGGCATTTACACATGGCACAGGTTCCGCCGCCGCCGCAGGCGCTGGGAAGGTAAATGCCCTCCTGCGAAAGGGTAGTGAGCAGGGTGCTGCCAGAGCTTACGGTTAGCTCCTTTTCTTCGTTGATGGTGATCTTAACAGGCCCGCTGGGCACCAGTTTGGCACGTGCATACAGCAGCACCCCTACCAGCAGTAGAATGATCACCAGGAAAAAAATTACGCTCAGCGTAATGACCCAGAGATTACCAACTTCTAACAATATCATGACGTTATGAATTTTCTGAGTTACTTAATTAAAGTTCAATTCCCATAAAGCTCATGAAAGCTATGCCCATAAGCCCGGTAATGATAAAAGTAATGCCAAGGCCGCGCAAAGGAGCGGGCACATTGGAATATTGAATTTTTTCGCGAATGGCAGCAATGCCCACAATGGCCAGGAACCAACCCACTCCGCTGCCCAGGCCAAAAACGGTGGCTTCACCCAGGTTGGCATAGTTGCGCTCTTGCATAAATAGCGAGCCGCCAAGAATGGCACAATTTACGGCAATGAGTGGGAGAAAAATACCCAATGAGGAATAAAGTGTCGGACTGAACTTCTCTATGATCATTTCTACCAACTGCACCATGGCAGCAATAATGGCAATAAACATGATAAAGGTGAGGAAACTAAGATCTACACTGGCAAACTGCGGTCCCAGCCAGGTAAGGGCACCCTTGCCCAGCACGAAATTCTGCAGCAGGTAGTTAATTGGAACGGTGATGCCCAGCACAAAAATTACCGCGAAGCCAAGACCCACGCTGGTCTTAACTGTACGCGAAACGGCCAGGTATGAACACATGCCCAAGAAGTAGGCAAATACCATGTTGTCAACAAAAATTGACCTGACAAATATGCTTACGTATTCTTCCATTTTTCTGAATGTTTTGTGTTTACAAATCGCCGTTTTAGCTTACATCAACCAGGTCTGGATTGCGGTGGCGCTGCACCCAGATAATGATACCCACTGTGATAAGGGCCATGGGCGGCAGGATCATGAAGCCGTTGTTGACATAACCCAGGTCGTAAAAAAAGTTTGGAACCACCTGGTATCCGAACAGGGTGCCCGATCCAAGCAACTCGCGGAAAAAAGCTACTGTGAGCAGCACTGCGCCATAGCCAGCGGCATTGCCCACGCCATCGAGAAACGAAGGCCATGGCTTGTTGGAAAGCGCGAAAGCCTCGAGGCGGCCCATAATAATACAGTTGGTAATGATAAGGCCCACGAAAACGGAGAGCTGGCGGCTAATGTCGTAAACAAAGGCTTTCAGCACCTGGTCGACCAGGATTACCATGGAGGCAATTACCGTAAGCTGAACAATAATGCGGATACGCGGAGGTATGGTGTTGCGCAGCAGGGAAATGGCCACGTTCGACACCCCCATCACCACTGCTACCGACAGGGCCATTACCAGCGAGGGCTTTAGCTGAACCGTAACAGCCAGCACCGAACAAATACCCAATACTTGCACGGTAATGGGATTGTCCTTGCCCATGGGGTTTGAGAGGAGTTTGCGGTTCTTTGCGGAGAACAACTCTTCTTTCTTGGGTTTATTGGTGTTTTCGCTCATAATTATTTCAGGGTTTTAAAGTAGGGAACATAGACTTCGAGCCCATCGCGCAGCATGTTCGACACACCGTTGGAGGTAATGGTACCACCACTTATTGCGTCAACGCCATGGGGATCGCCGGCGGGCGCACCGCCTTTAATCACCCTGACAGGAGTGAAGTTACCGGCTTCATCAAAAATGCGTTTGTCCTTGAACTGATCTTCAAAGAAACTTTCGGAGATTTCGGCCCCCAGGCCAGGCGTTTCGCTCGCATGGTCGAAATTGGCACCAACAATAGTGACAAGGTCAGAATCGAGGCTTAGGTAGCCCCATATGGCACCCCAAAGCCCGTTACCGCGCAAAGGCACAATGTAATAGGTGTTGCCATCAACCTCCGAAACAAACAGGGGAAGCACTCTTTCTTCGGGGGCCTTGCGATTCTCCTCCTGCAGGTCCACTTCAAAAGCATCGCCCTGAATTTCTTCACCCCTGGTATTTATCACCTTGGTTTCGACGATATACTGGCTGAACTTTTGCTCGGCCTCTCCCCTGCTGGCAGTAACATTGATTGATGCCAGGATATTCTGCATCTTTTCAATGCGCATGTTCCTTTCTTGCAGCGGCCTTAGAAACATGGCCGCAGAAGAGAGCACCAGGGCCACGATAATGACCATTACGGAGGCGTAAATAAAAATATACCTGTTACTCATTTTTTCAGTTTTTTCAGTTTTAAGCTTAAACTTTTACGGGGGCTCTTTTCAGCCTTTTCAACCTCCGTTTAATGTTGGCTTCCACCACGTAGTGGTCGATAAGCGGGGCGAAAACATTCATGAGCAGAATGGCCAGCATCATACCTTCGGGATAGGCGGGGTTAACCACCCTGATCAGCACGGTAACCACGCCAATAAGGGCGCCGTATATGTATTTGCCCGTGGGTGTTTGAGAGGCCGTTACCGGGTCAGTGGCCATAAAAACGGCTCCAAATGCAAAACCACCAATTACCAGATGGTAGTAGGCTGGTGTGGCCATAAATTCATTAACCGCAAAAATATTTAGGATGCCACCCATGAAAAGACCCCCGAGCACCACCGAAGCCATAATGCGAAAACTGCCCACCCCGGTAGCTATTAAGATTACAGCTCCAATTAGAATGGCCAATGTGGAGGTTTCGCCCACCGATCCGGGAATTGTTCCCAGAAACATTTCAATAATCGAAGGCAGTTGCTCTGTCTCATAGGCTGCAAGCATGGCCAGAGGCGTAGCTCCAGAGAAACCATCGACCAGTTGCTGCCCTTCGCGCAGGCTGGTCTCAATCCAAACCTCGCCCGAGAGGTAGGCAGGATAGGCAAAAAACAAGAAAGCACGCGCCAGCAAGGCCGGGTTCAGGATATTCATACCGGTGCCGCCAAAAACTTCCTTGCCAATAATAACGGCAAAAATGGTGGCCAGGGCTACCATCCAAAGCGGAGTGGTAACCGGTATGATAAGCGGAATGAGCATACCTGAAACCAGGAAGCCTTCGTTTACTTCATGATTTCTTATTTCGGCAAAAACAAATTCCACTGCCAAACCAACCACATAGCTGACTACAACCAGGGGCAGCACCTTAATCAAACCAAACAGAAACTGGTCGAAGAAGGTCACTTCCAGTCCAATAGCGCGGTAATGCTGCAATCCAACATTCCACATACCAAATAGCAGCGCCGGCACCAGGGCAATGACCACATGAAACATGGTTCGTTTCATGTCGATGGCATCGCGAATGTGGCTCCCCTTTCTGGTAACATCGCCCTTCACATAAAGAAAAGTCTGAAAAGCTTCAAAACTCCGGTGGAATTTCTGAAACTTACCCCCTTTCTCAAAGTTAGGCTGAATCTTCTTTTCAACAAATTCAATTAAAGCTTTCAAGGTATATCGCTTTTGGGTTTCTAATCAAATTTTAAGCCTCAGGCAAACTCCTTGCGAATGACATCAAGGCCATCGCGGATAACGCTCTGCATTTCGATCTTAGAGGGGCAAACATATTCGCAAAGGGCAAAATCTTCGGGTGCCACTTCGTAAATGCCCAGTTGTTCCATTTTGTCTATGTCGTTAATCATAATGGCCTTGAGCAGTTGCATGGGCAACACATCCATTGGCAATACCTTTTCATACAGGCCTGTCATGACAAAGGGGCGCTCCCCGCTGCGCACATTGGTATCATGTCGATATTTCTTCCAGGGCATAAGAAAGGATGGCCATGTGCGCGACATGCTGAACCGGTTTGGATTGGGAATCAGCCAGCCCATGAATTCCTGCGCATTACCTTCGGGAATGACAGTAACCTGGTTGTCGTAAAAACCAAGGTAACCTTTTTCTTCCACTTTTGTTCCGGTAAGGGCATCGCCACTGATCAGGCGGCACTTCACACCATTGTCGCGCCGAAGGTTGTTGCCGGCAAAGGAGAGAATCTGTGCGCCAATTTTAATTTTATAATAGAGGGGGTTCAGCACTTCAGAACCTGTAAGGGCCACAATTTTGGTGGGGTCAAAAAAACCTTTTTCGAAAAGCCTCCCAATAATAACAATGTCCTGTATATCGAGATACCAAACCACCTCACCCTTATTGAGGGGTGCAATATGATGAATCTGAATTCCAATATTCCCTGCCGGGTGCGGACCTTCGAAATAATGCAACTTAACCCCTTTTGCCTGCAGAAAAGCATTCGACCTGGTATTTCTGGCATCAACACTTAGGTGCAAATCGCCATCGGTTAGTTTGGCAATGATGTCCAGCCCGGTCTGAAACAAGGTTTCTTGTCCGTTAACCAGAAAATCAAAATCAGGGGCCAGCGGAGCCGAACTGAAAGCTGAAACAAAAATGGCCTTGGGCTTATCGGCGGGATTGGCCATAACAGCGTATGGACGCTGGCGAAAAAAGGGCCATGCACCGCTTTGGAGCAGCCGTTCAATTATTTCTTCGCGGCTAAGACCGGCCACACCTGCAGCACCAAAATCAACGAAATCTTCCTTGCCATCGGGCTTAATAAGCACCTCCATTATACGGCGCTTCTCACCCCTTACCACCTCCTGAAAAGTACCGCTTACCGGTGAGGTAAAAAGAACCTTTTCGTTATACTTGTCATAAAACAAGGGAGTACCTGCCTTCACCGGATCACCCTCCTTTAAAAGAATTTTTGGCGTAAGCCCATGAAAATCGGGTGGTTTGATTGCATAAACATCCGCTGATGGAGCCGTATGAAGAATTCTTTCTGCACTTCCCAGCAAAGGAATGTTCAGCCCTTTTCTGATCTTGATCGTTTTTGGCATCTTTGGACTTATATTTGTTGTTAAGACTCAGAGGGCAAAATTATTCATATTTTCAATTATTTGAAACGTTTTTGCCCTTTTATTGGTTTTTAATTAGCTTTGTTTTAAGGAATGCTTTTCTAACTTAAGCAGGTATCTAAAATCTTTCATATGTTCGCTTCAAATTTTCCCCTAAACGCCCAAAATAATCAGGTAAGCAAATACCTGATTGCATCGCTATTGGTGCTTTTTTTGTCAGGGCAAGCCTTCGTTTATCCGGCCGGCATGTATGCAAAACCCCTTGTTGCGATTGATTTGGAGGGGACAGAAGTTCCCGAAACAAAAAACCAGAATAAAGGTATTAAAGATTTTTTTCTTTACGGCGATTATATTTATTCAAATAATATTCAAACAATTTTATTTTATAAAAAAGGCTGGGACCTGGCTCCGCCTCATATTCGTTTCAACTCCGACGAAAAGCTGATGTTGCGTTTCGACGATCTGGATGCCGATTATAAAAACTATTATTACACCATTATTCACTGCGACGCCTACTGGAACCCCACCCCCTTGCAGGAATTTGAATACATCGACGGCTTTTATGAAGATTTGATTCGCGATTACTCCCGGTCGATAAACACAGTGGTTCCTTACACTCAGTATTATATTGAACTGCCCTCCTACAATTTGCGGCCCCGCCTCTCAGGAAACTATATTTTAAAGGTATATCTTAACGGCAACCCTGATGATGTGGTTTTTACCCGGCGTTTTATGATTTTTGAGCAGCAGTTGAGCATTGAGGGCAGCGCCCGGCAAGCCAACCTGGTGATGTATCGCGACACCCATCAGCAACTCGACTTTTCCATTAACACCCTCAACTATTATATTTCAAATCCCAACCAGGACATGAAGCTGGTCATAACCCAAAACGGTCGTTGGGATAATGCCATTGTTGGCATACAGCCCCGTATGATTCAGGGCAGTCGCCTGGTTTACGATCATGAGCTTGAATTGCTTTTTGAAGGGGGCAATGAGTTCAGGCGTTTCGACACACGAAGTCTTCGATTTTTGTCAGAACGTCTGGCCGATATTTCGGCTTCTGCGCGGCACTGGGAGGTATTTCTGCTTCCCGACCCGCTGAGGGCAACCCGCCACTACACCAGCGACAAAGACATTAACGGCCGCTTTAACATTAAGACTGAGGATGCCCGGGACGACATGCTCGAGAGCGACTACGCCTGGGTTTACTTTACCTTGCCCATGGCTGCTCCGGTTGACAATGCCACCGTGCATATTATGGGCGGGCTGACGGATTGGGTGCTGACCCGCGAAAACGAAATGATTTATAATTACCGATTGCGCCGCTACGAAACAAGCCTGATGCTGAAGCAGGGCTATTATAACTATCAGTATGCAGTGCGCGAAAACGGCGCTATTTTGGCCAGGGTGGCCGACATTGAGGGGAGCTACTCCGAAACGGAAAACGAATATTCAATATTTGTTTATCACCGTCAGCCCGGCACCCTTTACGACCGGCTGATTGCCATCAGGCATTTCAATTCATCGGCAAGATAAATCACCCGCCGCTTATCAGGTGCATTACCACCACCTTGTCGCCTTCTTTAATCACTACCTCATCATATTGGGCTGTTTTAACGGGTTGACCGTTGATGCGCACGGCCAGAAATTTAAAGGTAAAGTTTTTAACCTTCAGCAATTCATTAACGGTTAATTCGGAATAACCTGTTAACTCCTCCGGACGATTATTCAGTGTAATCTTCATAATCTGGTTTAAAAATTCTGCCTGGCTTCTTCCTTCAGAAAGTCGATGGCTTTCCTGGTCGCCATTTTCTCCATACTCATTTCGAGCAATTTGTTGCTCAGGTCGATAGAGGTGGCCTCTTCGCCAAGTTGGGCAGCAGAAGTGTTGATCTGCCTGATCATTTCTTCGCGGGCGGTTTTTACCAGGTCCCAGGCTTTGGATGAAACATACAGTTGCTGCGAAAGGTTATGCGTGTATTCGTCGCGTATATTTTGCACCAGCACTTTTTGAAACGCCGCCGATGTCATACCCTGCTGGTGTACCCGCATTACCAGATTAGCCGGCGAGATGCGCTCAAGCAAAAGAATGATCCTTTCGTAGGCCTGCAAACGGATAGGCATGGAAATACGCACCTTCTCCAGTTTTACGTCGAGCTCACGCTTCTTGCTTTCCTGATGAAAAAACTCCTTTAGCAGGAAATAAGCGGTAATAAACACCACCACAGCCGGAATGGTATACCTCAACACATTGACTAATTCTGTCATTTTCTGATCGTTTTGGCCACAAAGATAATGGCTTTTTACATTGGGAGGTGAAAGATACGCTTTCGCAAAAACAGAAAATTGTTCCGCTAATTTCGGGCTGAGTGGTTTATTTGCTAAATTTGCCGCTTTACCAGCATTTAAAACACCTGTAATCAAAACATTAATCCATTTTCTTACCTTATTATTCGTTTGCTATGATCGCTTTATCCCACCGCATTACGCAGCTCTCTGAGTCGGAAACCCTTGCCATGGCCCGCAAAAGCCGCGAACTGAAAGCCCAGGGCTTTGATGTTATAAACCTGAGCCTTGGCGAGCCCGACTTTTTTACGCCCACCTACATAAAAGAAGCCGCAAAAACCGCCATCGACGAAAACTACTCTTTCTACACCCCTGTAAACGGTTACTTAGAGCTGCGTCAGGCCATCTGCAACAAACTCAAAAGGGATAATCAGCTGGAGTTTGCTCCCGATCAGATTGTGGTAACCACCGGTGCCAAGCAGGCCCTGATCAACGCCCTGCTGTGCCTGGTAAACCCCGGTGAGGAAGTGATCGTAGCAGCACCCTACTGGGTAAGCTATCGCGACATGGTGAAACTTGCCGAGGGTGAGGCCGTGTATGTGAAGGCGGGCATAGAAAGCGATTTCAAGGTTACACCCGAACAGCTCGAAGCGGCCATTACGCCCAAAACCCGCATGTTTATGTTTTCGAGCCCCTGCAACCCCACCGGTTCGGTTTATACGCGGCAGGAGCTAAAAGCCCTGGCCGAAGTATTTGAAAGACACCCCCAAGTGTATATCCTTTCGGATGAAATTTATGAGCACATCAACTTTTCGGGTAAGCACGAAAGCATAGCCCAGTTCGAATCGGTGCGCGAGCGGGTTATTATCATCAATGGCGTTTCAAAGGGATTTGCCATGACTGGCTGGCGTGTAGGCTACCTGGCCGCCCATATCGACATTGCCAAGGCATGCACCAAGCTTCAGGGGCAGTTCACTTCGGGTACCAATTCCATTGCCCAGCGGGCGACTATAGCCGCAATGGATGCCGACCCGGCCAACACTTACCTGATGCTCGAAAAGTTTCGCGAGCGCCGCGACCTGGTGCTTGACCTGATGAAAGACATTCCCGGAATGATTACCAATATCCCCGAAGGTGCCTTTTATGTGTTCCCCAATGTGAAGGCCTATTTTGGAAAGACCGATGGAGAAACCGTGGTAAAAGATGCGCCCGACCTTTGCATGTACTTGCTCAACAAAGCACAGGTAGCACTGGTTCCCGGTGATGCATTTGGCGATCCGGAATGCATCAGGTTCTCTTATGCCACTTCGAACGATTTGCTAGTGGAAGCGGTTGCCCGCATAAAAAAAGCCTTGGCTGAACTGAAATAGCAGAAGCAGATTTTTTCTTAACTTGTCAGTATGTTTGACAAAAAGTATATTGAAACCCTGTTTGATGATTTTGCCGGGCGCAAAGTACTGATTATTGGCGATGTAATGATCGACGCTTACCTTTGGGGAAAAGTCGACCGCATTTCGCCCGAAGCCCCAGTGCCGGTGGTTGCCCTCAAAAAGCGTGAAAGCCGCCTGGGAGGCGCCGCCAACGTGGCCCTTAACATTCAAAGCCTGGGCGCTACACCCTATTTGTGCTCAGTCATCGGGCAAGATGAAAAAAGCAAGCAATTTCTCAGCCTTTTGCAGGAGCGCGGCATGCCCGCAGAAGGAATCATCAGCAGTCCGGACAGAATCACCACCGTAAAATTCAGAATCATTGGCAACAACGCGCAATTGCTCAGGGTTGACGAAGAAAATGAACACGATCTGGATGCATCTGAAACCCTGGCATTGTTTGGCCGCATCAGCCAAATGATAGAGAAAGGTCTTGCCGACGTGATCATTTTTGAAGATTACGACAAAGGTGTAATTACCCCTGACCTGATAAAGAAAGTGGTGGCCCACGCCCACGCAAAAGGCATTCCTGTGCTGGTAGACCCCAAAAAGAAGAATTTTTTGCACTACCACCAAGTGGATCTTTTTAAGCCCAACATGAAAGAGTTGCGCGAGGGTCTGAAGCTGGACGGGGAAACCCAGACCATTGAAGAGGTCTCGCAAGCAGTGGCTATGCTTCAGCAAAAGCTCGAAGCCGGCATGGTGCTCACCACCTTGTCGGATAAAGGCATTTATTTCCGCAAGCTCATGCCCGATGGTGAAGTCGAATCAGGTCATTTTGCGGCCCACCTTCGGCAGATCTCTGATGTGTCGGGTGCGGGCGACACCGTGATCAGCATTGCGGCGCTTTGTATGGCCGCAGGGGCCGAAGCTCCTTTTATTGCGCAGCTGGCCAACCTAGGCGGAGGACTGGTTTGCGAGCAGGTTGGAGTGGTTCCCATTAACAAAGAACTGCTCAGGCAGGAAGCATTGAAAATGCTTGGCAAATAATTCATTTGATAATGAAAAAGAACCTGGCAAATCTCCGGCAGGACTATGCGGCGGCCACTTTCGATGAGGAAGTGGCCCACCCCCATCCCTTCAGCCAGTTTAGCCTTTGGTTCGATCAGGCCATTGCAAGCAACCTTCTGGAGCCCAATGCCATGGTCCTTTCAACGGTTGACCAACAGGGGAAACCCCATGCCAGGGTGGTTTTGCTGAAAGCCTTGGATGAGTCAGGTTTTGTTTTTTACACCAATTACGATAGCCATAAAGGGCAGCAACTGCAGGCCAACCCTTACGCCAGCCTGGTGTTTTTGTGGCTCGATCTGCAACGGCAGGTGCGTGTGGAAGGATCCGTGGAGAAGGTTTCGCCGCAAGAATCGGATGACTACTTTTCGCTTCGGCCAAAATCGAGTCAGATCGGCGCCCACGTTTCCCCGCAGAGCCAGGTCATACCTGGTCGAAGTTTTCTGGAACAGCGCTACAAGGCCCTGGAAAAAGAATTTGCCCACACCGAGGTGCCCCGTCCGGAGAACTGGGGAGGTTACCGCCTCATCCCCGAAAGGATAGAGTTTTGGCAAGGCAGACAGAGCAGGCTGCACGATCGCCTTGTGTACGAAAAAAACAGCGAGGGCTGGACCATTAAAAGACTGGCGCCTTAGTAACAATATATGCAAGCAATTGGCGTTTCATTCTTAACCATAATCTATAAATTCAGGCGTGAAATACAGGAATATCATTGCAGCAGCACTACTTCTGGCCTTGTTCTCAGGAAGTACCGGGAGCCTGATGGCGCAAAGAAAAGCCTTTAACCAGGAAAACCTTAGCCATTACGACCAAAAGCCCTACCATTTTGGCTTTTCTCTGGGCTTCAACAAAATGAACTTTTCTCTCAAGCCGGTCGAATCGCTTTATGTTCTGAATGAAGAAACAAATTTTGAAGGCTCAACCTACGGGCCACTCTATACGGTGTTACCAAGGGCCGACTTCGGATTCCATATTGGCATTGTGTCCAACCTGAAAATTTCGCCCATGTTCGATCTGCGGTTTGTGCCCACCCTGGCTTTTGGCGACCGCTACATCGATTATGAATACCAGCGCCCGGCATCATCTGGCCTTAATGGAAATGGTCCAGCCAAGGTGTCGCAACAGTTTGAAGCCACATTTATCGACTTGCCCCTGCACATAAAATACAAGTCGGTCCGAATTAACAATACCCGTGCTTATGTGCTCGGAGGGTTCAAATTCAGCACCGACCTATCGTCGAACCAATTCAAAGATGAGGGTGAGGATGGAGGAACAATTTACGCTAGAAGTGCAAAAAATGATTTTCACTACGAACTAGGCTTCGGGCTCGATCACTATTTTTATTACTTCAAATTTTCCACCGAGATAAAGGCATCCTTTGGCATGCGCAATCTGGTTTATCCAGGAGAGGCCTTGCCCCGGATTTTCACCAATTCTATCGACCGACTTAATTCAAAAGTTATAATGGTTTCCTTCCTTTTTGAATAACCAGGGGTATTTCTTCGAGATAATTTCCCTTTATTTATGGATTGCTGCATATTTTCTTAATTTTGGGGATATTCAGTTTCTTTCAAAACATCCTTATTTATGGAAACCAAAAACGACCACATTTATAAAAAACTGGTAGGCAAGGGCTTGCTAAAGAAGCAGGTTTACAAAAACACCCTGGAAGTCTTTCAGGAGTTTAAAATGGTGGCTGACTTGGTACGTTTTGAAGCCGACCGCCGGCTTAGCGGGGATGGGCATCCACTCAGGGTTGAGTTTCGCGATAAGGGAGCCTTTGAAGGCGAGCTAAGGTTTGCAGGTGACACCCTGATCTTTAATATGCACACCAATGTATTTGAATTTTCGCGGGTGCACGAGGTAATGAAAACACCCTACATAAAAGAAGACCCGGAGCGCTCCTACTGCGGGGTAATCAACATTTTCAACTTCCTTACCGACTCGTTTCGCTACAACCGCATGAATGACTTCGGTTACCTTGTGGCCAGGGTTTTTATTAACAAAGAGAAATTCTTCCTGGTGGAAGGCAAGCACCAGAACAATTTCTACTATAACCAGTTTATGACCGAGCCCATAACCCAGGCCAACATGCGGCAAATCATTGAATCGGCCATGAGCTACAGCATAGACTTCGACTTGCTGGTGCCACCCTACGACATGGTGAAGGAAACTACCGTTTCGGATGTTATTGAAAATTCGTTTAACCTGAAAACCCGGACGGGCAAGCGCATGGGGTTTAAATTCCAGGCCGACCACGACCAGCACAAAGCTGAAGATTCTTAAGTTAGTTTTGAAAAGAAGTCCCAGATTACAATTCCAGCCGTTACCGATACATTGAGCGAGTGTTTGGTGCCGAACTGCGGTATTTCGATGCAGCCATGACACAGGGCAAGGGCTTCATCACCCACGCCTTTCACCTCATTGCCAAACACCAGGGCATAGGGCTGCCCCTTCTCTGGGATAAAATTTTTCAGACTCACGCTTCCCTGGGCCTGCTCCAGGGCAAGCACCCTGTAACCCCTCTCTTTTAACACGGATATGGCCTGGGTGGTTCCTCCAAAATATTGCCATTGCACCGACTCAGTGGCCCCCAGGGCAGTTTTTTGAATTTCGCGGTGGGGAGGCGTGGCTGTAATGCCACAAAGCATGATAGACTCCACAAGAAAGGCATCGGCTGTGCGAAAAAGTGAGCCAATGTTCATCATGCTGCGTACATTGTCGAGCACCAGCACCAAAGGAAATTTTTCGGCACGCTGAAACTCCTCTGCCGTTTTCCGGCCAAGCTCATCCATCGATAGTTTTCGCATAGGCTTTATTGGTTTTTGTCAGCCAGCTTGAGCAGTATTTCTTTCAGCCGCTCCATTCCCACCGAGGCCTTCTCTTTAATAAAGGTAAGGTTCGGAATATGTGATACTGCCAAATGCCCCGGATCAATGAGATAAATTGGCGTTCCCCTTTTCACATACCCCACCAGGCTAGCAGCGGGATACACGTTGAGCGAAGTGCCCACAATCAGAAAAATATCGGCAGTTTTGGTCAGTTCGGCCGCAGCAGGTATCATGGGAACCTCTTCGCCAAACCACACGATATGCGGCCGCAATTGTGAGCCCAGCTCGCAGGTGTCGCCTTTTTTGAGTTCCCATCCATTCAACTTATACACCAGGTCGGGGTCGGCAGTGCTTCGAACCTTTTTCAGTTCGCCATGCAGATGCATTACTTTGGTAGATCCTGCGCGTTCATGCAAATCGTCGACATTTTGTGTGATGATATGCACGTCGAAATATTTTTCCAGTTCGGCCAGGGCAAAATGGGCTGCATTGGGCTGGACCTCCATCAATTGCTTGCGCCGCTGATTGTAAAACTCCAGCACCAGGTCCATGTTTCGGTTCCAGGCTTGGGGCGTGGCCACTTCCATAATGTCGTATTCTTCCCACAGGCCGCCGCTGTCGCGGAATGTCTTTATACCACTTTCAGCACTGACTCCGGCGCCGGATAATACCACCAAACGTTTCTTCATAGCGGGTTTTTGTATGGGGATAAAATTAGAAAAACCACCGGGCAATGCAAAAAAATCCCGGGGCAATTATTGATTACCGGGACAAGATCATATTATTGAAAGCCTCATTCGCTGCGGTAAATGCCAAGCCCATAGCGGCAGGGCTCACTGGAACAATTGGCCATAATCACTTTTACACGGTAAATGGTTCGCTCGGCAGGGGTAACCGAAACCAAGGGATAATCATCCGTTTCCACATCGCTGCTAAGCATCACATTATCGGTGGTATGCAACTCCAGGTCGAGGTCAAAACAGTCGTGATCGCAAACCCCCAAAATATGGTAGGTGTAACCAGCGGGAAGCTCAATATTTACCCACTCCGTGCCTTCATTGTCGAGGCGACCTGTAACAAATTCGTGCGACTGGCTGGTCAGTTCAAGCCGTTCTTCGTAAATCCTGAGCTGGTTTAGCACTTGTATTGTCCAGTCATCGTAAGGCTGTAGCGCCTTCTGCGAATAAACGCCAACTGCAGCGAGAAGGATACACAGCGAAAAGGCCATTTTTAATAAAACGGCAGAAATTTTAACACTCTTCATTGCATGAATTATTAAGGATAAGTCAATTAGGGAAACGGAACTATTGAAATTCAAGGTTCTTCCGGAATTTTAAAAAGTATTACAAACCTAAAAGCATGGGCTTAGAAAAACCTGAGTAAAAAAATGCCGGCAGCGGCTATTCCAAGCAAAAGAATAAGAAAGAGGATAAGCCTGCGGCTGCGCCTGAGCATACGGTTTTCTTCCTGAATCTGCTTTTCGAATACTATACGTCGCAACAGATTTTTAACCCTTTCCATGGCGCTCTCTGTTTTCACCACATAATCATAGGCTCCCATGGCCATGGTTTCGCGGGCAATCTTCAGGTTGTCCATTGCCGTTAGAAAAATTACCTTCGAGCGAGGCAATTTGTTACGGATCTCTTCCATAACCTCCTTCCCATTGAACTTTCCCTCCCCAAGCCAGTAATCAAGCAAAATCACTTCAGGCTCAAGGTGCAGTTGTTCCAGGCATTCTTCCCCATTGGGAAAGAGCCGCACGTTCACGAAATTCCTGGCCTCCAGCATATGCAAAATGCTTCTGGAGTACATCAGGTCATCTTCCACAACGAAAATACAGGTGTGATCAGGCTTGGGCATAATAATCTGATTTATACTCATCAAAACGTAATCGAATTTACAATATTTTTGGCAATGATAGATTTACTTGCATTGCCAACTTTAATCAAGGCGATGGTTTTTCTGGCCACCACACCCCGTTTGTGGCTCCATATCTTCGCTTGCTTGGGTCTGAGGCATACAACCTTTCCTACGGCTCCATTGGCTTTATTCATTCTACCATGCTTAAAGATCCATCTCCTACCCGCTCATTTACGGAGGTCAGTGTCAGAAATTATCCTGTTTATTATTTGCGTGAGAAAATTTATTAGCGGAGGAATTCAGGAGTTGCTGACTCAAAATCGGCAATTTTGTTTGGTTTTTATCGGCCAAGCAGGCATTTTTATTTGGATTATTCATGGTATTTTTCGATCAGCCTGTTCATTTCTTTCAGGAAATAATTGTTAATAACCCCTGAATTTCTGAAAAAAAAACTGTAAAAGCCCAACGGCAGAGGGCACTTCAATGTTTTAAACAATTGTTAATAACAACGGTTGAAAACTACTGCATTAAAAGGGCATTAAAAATTTGGATGACAGCAGAATAGGGTTGTATATTTGTTGAACCAGGCGAGCGATAAAAGGCCGCTCCAAAAAACAGGGAGAAGGATGGCGTTCTTAGCTGAGCGTCGCACCGGATCGAACCAACCGCGAGGTTGGCCAGTTTGAGGAGCCGAAGTCCAAACCCTGACACCATGCCGCGAGGCATGACTCGAAAGGTTAGGTTAGTCACTCAAAGATCGCCCAGCGTTCTTTAAATGATTGAGTCGAAGGCAGCAAATCAGCCCTATGCTTCGGCAAAGGACGAGATGCTGAAATAACGGAGGCCTTAGGGTCAAACGTATTTGCCTTAGAGAAAGGACATTGTTAATGACTTCAACAGCTGGCAGCCAGACCGAAAGGAAAGGACAAAAGCAGGAGAAGTACATGACAAGGAGCCCCTAAAAGGTCCTTAAAAAACGACACTTCGTCCGGGAAGAAGTTCCTTCGGGTACTTCCAGCGGAAAGTTTGACGGCCATACCTTAGCTGGTATCGCCCGAAAACCAGGGGCCGTAATTGAGAAAGTCTTCGGACTGGACATTACGCGCCGGCCACAATAACAGTAACCTGGCACAGTCGAAAGCGCAAGCCTTCGAAAGTGAAAGGGAACGATTCTGCAAAGATTCGTTCCCTTTTTGTTTTTTACTAGCTCAAGAAAAGTCGTCAGGCATCAGCCCTTAATCAACTAATCTGCAAATCCTCAAATCTGCTCATCCTCTCATTTTCCCATTTCCTCATCTTCTCATTTTCCTATTTTCCAATCTTCCCAATTTCACCCCTTCTCCCTTTTCTTCAACTGACAAGTACACGAGCCACTCAAGCGTTCTTTCACATCGACATCAACCGGCAAACCATCGCGCTCCCACTCTACCATGCCGCCAGCAAGGTTTGCAACGTGCCTGAAACCTTTCTCCAAAAGCAATTTACAAACTTCCTTGCTGTGAATGCCCACCGAATCGGCTACCACATAATACAAATCAGGAATTAATTCATCCAGGTGTTTGTCAATATCGAATGAAGGAAGTAAAATATAATTTTCCACCCCAAAGTGCTTGAATGCTACCAGTTCTTCGTGGCGCACATCGAGCAATACAGCACCATTCATGCAAAGCTGCAGTGCTTCGTGCGGACTTACGTTTTTTATGCCTCCGGAAGTAAAACCAAAATTTTTAAAAAGATCTGACATCACATTTTTTAATATTTATTTCTATTGGCAAAGGCTACCAGTGATAACATTACCGGTACTTCAACCAGCACACCTACCACGGTGACCAGGGCTGCCGGCGATTGCAAACCAAACAGGGCAATGGCCACGGCAACTGCCAGTTCAAAAAAGTTACTTGCACCGATCATGGCCGAGGGAGCACAAACAGCGTAGCTGAGTTTGAGTTTCTTGCCTCCATACCAGGCCAGGAAAAATATAAAATAAGTCTGGATAACCAGGGGCACGGCAGCCAGCAAAATGATCAGGGGATTGGCCAAAATGTTTTGTCCCTGGAATGCGAAGAGCAGCACCAGGGTCACCAGGAGAGCCACAATGCTTACCGGCTTAAGTTTGGGCAGGAACACGGTTTTGAACCATTCCACCCCATGCGTGCGCAGTAAAAGGCGTTGGGTAATAACCCCTGCCACGAGCGGAACCACCACAAAAATAACCACACTGGCCACCAGCGTATCGTAAGGGATAATCACATCGGTTATTCCCAGCAACAATCCTACAATAGGAATAAAAGCCACCAGTATAATCAGGTCGTTGACCGAAACCTGCACCAGGGTATAATTCGGGTCGCCATCAGAAAGGTAGGACCAGACAAACACCATGGCGGTGCAGGGAGCAGCGCCCAAAATAATGGCCCCGGCTATGTATTCACCAGCCAGTTCGGGCGTGATCCAGGCCTGGTAGATTTTGGAGAAAAACAGCCAGGCAAAAAATGCCATAGTAAATGGCTTAATCAGCCAGTTGATGACCACTGTCCATATCACACCGCGGGGCTTTTTCCCGATTTTCCTGATGCTGGAAAAATCAACTTGAAGCATCATGGGGTAAATCATAAGCCAGATCAGAATGGCCACCGGAATATTTACCCGGGCAATTTCCAGGCGGCTGATCACATTTATTCCATCTCCGGCCAAATGCCCCAGCAAGATACCAACCAAAATGCCCAAACCAACCCAAATGGTCAGGTATTTCTCAAAGAACCCAATGGTTTTTTTGGGTTTATCCGGAATTACCACTTTTTTAAAAGAGTCGAGCATTAAAAAAAGTTTTTAAGATTAATGTTTTTTTGTTGCACTCAGGGTAATACTGAAGATTCCAAATTTTCCGAAAGCAGCATCCGTCAATTTATCATCATCCAGGTATTGCCTCAAAATACTTTCTGGAATATCGATTTTCCTTTCTTTATGTACTGCAAGGTTCTTAAACCCTGCGTTTTTTGCCGCTGCCAGGTAATCTTCCATTTGCAGAGCGCCTGAAACACAACCGGCATACATTTCGGCATCAGCCCGCAGTTTTTCGGGCATTTCGCCTTTTACAACCACATCCGACACACAAAATTGGCCTTCTGACTTCAACACCCGGAAAATTTCTGAGAACGCTTTCCCTTTGTCGGGAACAAGATTCAGGACGCAGTTTGAAATCACCACATCAAACTGATTGTCATCAAAAGGCATATGCTCAATATCTCCTTTGACAAACTGCACATTGGTAAACCCAAGTTTGCCTGCATTAGAAATGGCCTTTTCAACCATGGCATCTGTAAAATCAATACCAGTTACCTGCCCGGTTTCTCCAACCAATGCCCGGGCCACAAAACAGTCGTTGCCGGCACCGCTGCCCAGATCGAGCACATGATGTCCGGGTTGTATACCCGCAAATTCGGTAGGTATTCCGCATCCAAGACCCAGGTCGGCGTCTTTGTTATAGCCTTGTTGGCTTTCGTAATTTTCGCTGAAGTTGGTATAATCCAACCCACAGCAATCGGAAACCGGGCCGCAACAACATCCTTGACTGGACTCAACCTGCAAAGCAATTTGCCCGTATTTTTCCTTAACAACTGATTTCAAATCTTTTTCGCTCATAATTGTGAAAGGATTTCTTCTTGGTATAATTTGTAAAAACCTTCTTTGATTTCGTTACGTACTCTGACGAATTCACTCCAGATATATTCTTCGGTTCCGGTAACGTGCGATGGATCGTCGAAACCAATATGGAGCCGATGTTTTACCTTACCCATAAATGCAGGGCAGTTTTCGTTGGCTCCCCCGCAAACGGTAATCACATAGTCCCACTCTTCACCCAGGTATTTATCTACTGAGTCAGAGGTATGGTGGCTAATATCAATGCCAATATCTTTCATGGCCGCTACGGCTTTTTCATTTAGCTTTCCTGAAGCTTCGGTTCCGGCCGAGCGAACCACTATTCTTTCATCAAAAGATTGCAGAAAGCCATGTGCCATCTGGCTACGGCAAGAGTTTCCGGTGCACAAGATCAATACTTTTATCATAATTTTTTTTGTTTGAATTTATTCGCACTGAAAGCCCGTGTCAATTTTTTCAAAAAATTCGTTGAAGTTTTCCCTGAGCAGGTTCAATTTGTCCTGGTTAATGCAATAATTCTTTTTTACCCCATCAATGGTTCCCTTTATTAAACCCACATCTTTCAATTCTTTTAAGTGCTGGTTAACGGTTGTCCGGCTCAAAGGCAATTCATCTGCAATATCGCCGGTAATGCAGGTTTTGGTTTCCGCAAGGTATTCCAGGATGGCAAGCCTGGCAGGGTGCGAAAGGGCCTTAAAAAGGGTTGCAGTCTTTTGCAAATCCCCGCTGAATAATGCACGTTTGTTGCTGATCATGATGGGTTGCATAAAAAATATGACGCAAAATTACGTCATATTTTTTATGCAACGTAATTTTACGTCAAATAAAATCGCAAAAAAACAAGAATCCAATAAGATTAGTCTTTATGTCAGGACTTCAGGAAAGAAATGATTTGTATTGTTTTTAACCTCCACAACAGCCTGCACTGCGTTTATAACCCAGCAGACGAAAGCCCCCATCAGTAAAATCGATGGTTACAGGACTGAGATCGGGCAATAAGTCATTAGCAACAAAAAAAGGAACGTCGGCAATGTCTATTTGCATTTCACCGGGCCGGATACTTTCGGCCAATTCCATTTGTATAGATGACCCGCAGCAACCGGCAGCATTAAAAATCCTTACACCCGCCGGGCGTTCCTCCATTGAGTCAATGATTTCTTTAAACTTTTCAGCAGCAATATCCGAAACGCGGAAAGCATCGGTTGTATTTAAAGGTTGATCCATTCTTGATTCTAATTTTCAAGGTTTTTAATTTACCGGGGAAGCGGGCTTCCAACCGGAATATCGCAGCGATGCCAGGGTTGTCCGTGAGGCGGATTATTTACTGGGGGCGTTCCGGATGGGGGATTCGACTGACTGCCTTGCGAAGAATTCAACCGGTTGATATTTTCTACCGTAGGAATCATTGATTTATCAACTGTGGCTGTAGCTGGCGATGCAGCTGGCGCAGGCGTTGTAACTGGTGCAGAAGCAGCAACTGGGTTCGTGGTTGCTTGCGGCGCTGAGCCAGCAGGTGGCAATGGACTACCCACAGGAATATCGCAGCGGTGATAGGGTTGCCCGTGAGGAGGATTCAGCATGACCTGAGCTTCAACTTGTTCAGCAACGGGTTGATCCGGTTCCTGCGAAAGGGCAGAGTAGGTTTCCTCATTGGCAGGAAGTTCCTGTGTTTGATCTTGTTCAGGGATCATCAAATTGGACGATTGATCTGACTCATTTTTTACAGGCCCACTGCAGGACAATACCATGAAAAAGGCCAGCACCGAAATAATAAAATTAATGTTTTTCATTAAAATTCTTTTTAATTACAAAAAATTGAATGTTCAATAAATAAATATACAAATATTTTTCAACCTATTCCAGGGTTATTTTACTTTTCCGGTTTTTTGCGACGCCCATCATTGCTATTTCGGGTCAAAGCATATGGCATAACATTGCTTAAAAAGTACTTTTTGTCGAATAAATCCACTGGCCATGGGCTCTAAAAAACAAAGCCGACTGGCCGGTGGAAAATTTCCAGGATGCTTGAAAAGTTATTCCTGAACCTACAAATCACTGCTTGGCAACTACATTGCCGGTAATTCTTAAAACCACATTGGCATTTTCGGCGTTGGAAGCCACACGAATAACTTTGTTGATAGGCCCTACACGCCTGGTGTCATATTTAACTTTTATGACGCCGGTTTTCCCGGGAGCAATGGGTTCTTTTGACCATTCAGGCAGGGTGCATCCGCAGGATGCCCGGACCGCGGTTAGCACCAGTGGTTCGTCTCCAGTGTTGGTAAAGATGAATTCGCAGTTTCCATCGCCGCCTTGCTCAATGGTTCCGTAATCATGAACCATCTTGTCAAAAACAATGGAGTCGGTTTTGGCGACAGGGGTTTCCTGGGCATGCAGACCCATAGCAAAGAACCCAAGGATAGACAAAGTAAAAAATAATTTTTTCATGACAACTTTTTTAACGGGTTATTAATAAATTTAAACGGGCAAACCAAAGGTTCTGACCAAAGATTTTTCAAAGTTAAAAATAAACAATCAGAATACATCCAATTATCTAATATTTTTTATTAATTATCAGATCGCTAACCCAGATTCATCAGCCAGTTGCCCAGGGTTGCTTTTGTGGGAAGTTTTCCCTGCAGCAGCACCTTGCCGTTTACCACCAGTCCGGGGGTAAGCATTACGCCATAATTCCCGTATTCATTGATATCCGTGATTTTTTCCACCCGGGCTTCTAACCCAAGTTCTTCAACCACCTCCTTGCAGAGGTTTTCGAGGCGCACGCAATTGGAGCATCCCGGGCCAAGCACTTTTATTTCAATCATTACCAGTCGCTTTAGAGGTTTCCAAAAATGATTCCTGCAATGGTAGATAGCACCACTACAATGGAAATATAAACCAATGTCTTTTGTGTTCCGAGCACCCCGCGGATCACCAGCATATTGGGCAGGGAGAGCGAAGGTCCGGCAAGCAGCAGTGCAAGGGCAGGTCCTTTGCCCATACCAGAAGCAAGCAGACCCTGAAGGATGGGCACTTCGGTGAGGGTGGCAAAGTACATAAAGGCACCTATAATGGATGCAAAGAAGTTTGCCGCCAATGAATTTCCGCCCACCAGCCAGGCTACCCATTCGTTAGGAACCACTCCGGGGATAGAAACATCATCGTGAGTAGACCCCAGAAGGAAACCGGCAATGACCACCCCAATGGCCAGCAGGGGGACTATCTGTTTGGTAAAGCCCCAGCTCGACAAGATCCACTCCCGGTTTTCGCCGTGATCGGCCTTGTCCATCAAGCCGATTGAACTAACTGCAGCAATGGCCACAACCATTACCACCAGCGGATTGCCAATAACCAGCGCGCTCAGCGCAGTAATTACAGCGCCCAGCAGCACCTGCCAGCTTTTCATTTTCAAAATAAAGATCATGGAATAAACCAGCACCAGTCCAAAAATGCCGGTAATGTACCATTTGTTGGCCCAGATAAAGTACCACACGCCGCTGGTTTCGCCCTCAGATGGCCTTCCCCAATTGGCAAAAACCAGGATAACCACCAAAGTGAAAAAGTGCAGGGCAGTTTGCCACAAGGGGCGGGTTTCGGGCACTTCAGGAAAGTTCATTTGCTCGGCCGCTCGGGCTTTTTCTTCCTTGCGGTAAATAAACGACATGATCAGCCCGGTAACCACCGCAAAAACCACGGCGCCAATTACCCTCGCTACACCCATTTCAAAACCAAGGATGCGGGCAGTAAGAATAATGGCCAGAATGTTGATGGCCGGCCCCGAATACAGAAAAGCAATGGCTGGCCCAAGGCCTGCACCTCGCTTGTGAATACTCGAAAACAAAGGCAGAATGGTGCATGAACAAACCGCCAGGATGGTACCCGAAACGGAAGCCACTGTATAAGCCACCCATTTTTTTGCCCTGGCACCAAAATATTTGATTACCGATGCCTGGCTGACAAACACTGAGATGACCCCTGCGATAAGGAAAGCCGGCAGCAGGCAAAGAATGACATGCTCGCGGGCATACCAGCGCGAAAGATCAAGCGTGGCATCAATGGCCGTGTTGAATACCTTGCTTTCGATGGGCATGAAAAATATGCCCAGGAAAACCACCACCATCCAGAAAAGGATCTTAAACTCTTTTTTTATTTCCATTGCTATGTTTCTTTATTTCGCAAAAGACCGAAATGAAACGGCAAAAAAATTACAGATAAATGGTATAGCAATAATAAACGCCTACCACAAGAAATATTATGGCTACTACTTTACGGAACCAAAACTCGAAGGTTTTGACTTTGTAATAAACCGAGGCCATTTTCGACACACTGAAAGCAAGGATCCAGGCAAAAATGATTACCGGAAGGCCGGTGGCAAAAGCGAAAATCACCGGAAGGAAGTACCCGGCACTGGATGAGACGGACAAGGGAATCAGGCCGCCAAAATACAGCACCCCACTGTAGGGGCAGAAAGCCAGTGCAAAAACGATTCCCAGCAGCACCGAGTTCCAGGCAGATCCTTTGCCTGCCTTATTTTCCATACGCGAAGTCAATCCACCGGTTAAGGAAAAATTTAACTTAATGACCCCCAGCAAAAAAATGCCAATCAATATTAACAGGGGCCCAATAATCATTTCACCGTATGTACTTACTGCCTTTTGTACCTTATAAATGCTGGCGCCCTGTTTTAAGATGGCTATAAGAATAATACCCAGCACCGTGTAGCTAATGACACGGCCCAGGGTATAAAGCAAGCCATTATAAAAAACCTTTTTGCGGTTCTGTAGGTCTTTGCTGATAAAACCCACCGCCGAAATATTGGTAGCCAGCGGGCAAGGGCTTACTGCAGTCATCAAACCCAGTAAAAAGGCTGAAATAATAGGAATTTCAGTATTGGAAGAAAGTTGTTGCAGAAACTCCATCTAAAAATCTGCTAAAGGCGGGCATTTACCTCTTGTACAATAAGGGCTTTAAGCGTTTCGGGCTGGGCCATGACCAGGTCGAAAGCCTCCTGAGAAATATCCAGGTGATTGTTGCTGGTAGCAATTACCAGGCTGCTGAACACGATTTCGTACTTGTCGGCCAGGGCTTGGTTTTCCTTCTCTGAAACATCCACCTCCACAAACTGCACATCCGGATTCCCCCTGAAATTTTCGGCCACTGCCTGCTGGGTCACTTCCTGCAGCGTAACACAGGTAACACAGCGTTGCTTGCCATGAAAATAAAATACAGTAACTTTTGCATTGTCAAGTACTTCAAGACCAGTCGCCTCAAGGGTTTCACCCGCCTGACCTGTTCCGCATGCGGCCATTATCAAAGACAGCAAAGAAATTAACAAAATTTTCTTCATAAAAAATTAAGATTGAATGGTTTGGGATTCTTCTTGGTTCAGAAACTGCAGAAAAGCTGCCCGGGCTTTTTCCCAGTTATGATGATTAATACAGTACTTGATAAACGGAGGCTCAGTTTCGCCCTGTATAAGCCCGGCGTGTTTTAATTCTTTCAAATGTTGAGAAAGCGTGGAGCGGCCTATTGGAAGCTCTTCAACCAAGTCGCCGCTGTAACAGCAGGAATTCATGCCCGTAAGTTTTTTCATGATAAAAACCCGGGCAGGATGACTCAGCGCCTTGGCAATCAATGCCAGTTCAAGTACATCCTCATCGAATTTCACTTTTTTAGCCATTGCCAAACTTTTCAATTTGTTTTTTAATCTCGTCCTTCGAAGGAATAGTTCCTTTTATCATAACCTGCTTGTTAATGACCAAAGCCGGGGTAGAAAGCACATTGTAGGTCATGATCTCCATAATGTCTTCCACTTTAGTTACGGTGGCGTCATAATTATTTTCAGCAACCACTTCATTGGTAAGCTTTTCCAGGGTTTTGCATTTTGGGCAGCCCGGGCCCAGAATTTTAATGTCGAGAGCCATAAAAATATTCATTTTAATATTTCGCAAAATGACGAAATGTTTTTCAATTATGCAAGTTTTTTTGCGTTTTTATGATGAAAAATTTCAAAACTTTTATTTTTCGCACTAGATTTGACTTTTGTTTGACAACCGCACCCAAAAACGTCCTTAGTCACAGCCCTTATGAACAAACACATCTTTATCGACCGGCTCGCTGTATTTATCGCCTCCTTAATGACCGGCAAGCGCAAGTTTTTTTCAAAGAATCTGCAAGCCCATTCGTTTGAAGAGCATCTCCATTATATGGATTTGCGGGTGCCGGAGCTGCTACAGGAGGGTGAGTTTGAACTGAAGGTCAAGACTTTCAGTGGTGAGCTCGACCCAGCAGTGAAAGTAGTTCAATGGCTGGGCTATGATTACCCAACCATTATTTACCATCATGGTAACAACGAGCGTCCGTTCGATTTCAGCCCGGATGCCAAAAACACCTTTTACCAGATTTTTATGCGCTGGCCCCGGCGTATCCCGGCCAACCTGATTCTGGTGCGGGCTCCTTATCATAACGGGAAACTACGCCATTATCAGCAAAAAATGACCGAGTTGAACCATTTCATGAGCATGGTGGCCGTGTCGGTAAGAATTACGGAATGGATCATCAGGCAGTTCAGGCGGCGCAGCCAGGCAGCCATCCTGGTCACGGGCATCAGCCTTGGAGGGTGGGTAACCAATTTGCACCGGGCTTATTACAATTCGGGGCAGGCCTATATTCCCATTATGGCGGGAGCCAAGCTGGCCGAAGTTTTTGTGTCGTCGCGCTACCGCCGTCTGAGCGGCAAGAATGTCCTGAAGAACCCCGAAGGGGTTCGCGAAAAGCTGAATTTTTTCCAAAAGTTCAGGCAGGTGACCACCTCTAACCTCTACCCCATGCTGGCCCGCCACGATCAGTACATTGAATATTACGTGCAAAAGCCAGCCTACAACGGTTTTCCGCTGCGCACCATCGACACCGGTCATATAACCGGTGCCATGCGGCCATACCTGAGTCGCGAGCATATTTTGGAGGTACTGCAGATGCATTCATAAACAACGAAAAACACCATTGCTATGAAAACAGTCGGATTACCCGTCTCCGACAAGGAGCGGATCGTTTTGCTTGATGTACTTCGCGGATTGGCCATCTTTGGGATACTGATGGTCAACATGCAGATTTTTTTCAGGCCGATGTTGCATATGCTCAGTGGCTATCAGGCCGACGAAACCATTCTGAATCTGGCCTCGACCGCTTTTATTAAGTTCTTTTTCGAAGGGAAATTTTACGTGATGTTCTCCTTGCTTTTTGGTTACGGCTTTTTCCTTTTTATGAACAAGCCCACCGAGGAAGGCCGCAGCATTTTGCCGGTTTATCTTCGCCGGGTTTTCTTTTTGCTGATCTTTGGCATTTTGCACGTGGTTTTGCTCTGGCCCGGCGACATTCTGGTTTTTTATGCCCTTTTCGGGTTTCTGCTGCCGCTGTTCCGAAAAGTGTCTGACCGGGGTTTGGTTAAATGGGCCATTTGGCTGGTGATTATTCCTACTGCACTGACGGCCCTGGCTGTGCTTGCCATTACCCTGGCAATGAATATACCCGAAGCATCCTCCCAGATTGAATCCAGCCTGGGCGAAGGCCAGCATGCCATGAAAGAAATGGTAGAAAAGGCAGCTGCAGCCTATTCAACGGGCACTTTTGCAGAAGTTACCCGCATCAGGCTTTTTGAATATAAAATGTTGCTTCCCGGCTTGCTGTTTTTTTACCCCGTGGTAATGGCCATGTTTCTTTTGGGCTACCTGGCAGCACGAAAAAATCTTATTGCAGGCTACCAGGAACATCTGCCCTTTTTCCGCAAATCGCTCCGCTGGGGAGCCTTCATTGGCATTCCTTTCAGCGCGCTTTTTGCCATTTCTTACTTTTATGCCAAGCCCCAGCAAATGGATGTCTTTCAGGCCCTCAGCACCCTGAGCATTGCAGTGGGCGGGTTCTTTCTGAGCCTGTTTTATATCTCTTCGGTAGTTTTGCTATTCAGCAAAGGTAAACTAAGCACTATAGCAAAATTGCTGTCACCAGTTGGCCGAATGGCACTCACCAACTACCTTATGCAATCCATTATTTGCACCACCCTGTTTTACTCTTATGGTTTCGGGCTTTTTGGTAAGATAAACACCTTTCAGGGCATACTGCTTGCCATCATTATTTTTGCCTTACAGATACCCCTGAGCCGCTGGTGGCTAAAGAGTTTCCATTACGGACCCTTCGAGTGGCTTTGGCGAAGCCTCACATACATGAAGGTTCAGCCATTCAGAAAGCCTGCATAGCAGAGTGGGCAGAACTTTTAATATAGCCTGAAAAAGTGCCTCTTAGCCCGGGTAATACAAGCCTGCCCCCGGACCGAGTGGAAGACCGAAAATTACCCAAACGATAAGCAGCAGCGACCACAAAATGGTAAAGACTATGGTGTACGGCAGCATGGTAGATATCAGCGTACCAATACCTGCCTTTTTATCGTATTTCTCAAAGTAAACTATGATAAGGGCAAAGAAGCTCATCATAGGCGAAATAATGTTGGTTACGCTGTCGCCAATGCGGAATACGGCTTGCGATAGTTCGGGAGAATAACCCAAAAGCATAAACATGGGAATAAAGACAGGCCCCAGGATGGCCCATTTGGCCGAGGCGCTTCCCATAAACATATTAATGAAACCCGACAGCACAATAAACATGAGCAACAGCGGAATCAGGCCCAGGTTCATTTCCTGCAAGCCGGCCGCCCCTTCTATGGCAATAATAAGCCCCAGGTTGCTCCATTTGAAATAGGCCACAAACTGGGCAGCAAAAAACACCAGCACCATAAAGGCCGCCAGTGTCTTGAAACTTTCCACCATGCCCTTTACCACGTCGGCATCCGACTTAAACTTGCCGGTTATGAAGCCATACACTACACCCATTGAACCTGCAAAGAAAAACAGGAAGGCGATAAACCCCTTTAGAATAGGCGATCGCAGCAGGGAGTTTTCTGGGCCGCGCAAGAATCCTTCTGATGGCACCAGGCCCAAAGCTAAAATGGCCAGCCATATACCAATCACTATCAGCACCCAGTTAAGCGCCTTTTTTTCTTTGGGAGCCAGGGGTTCGAGCACCTCGGGCTTCACATCGCCCTGGTAGTTGCCCAGGCGCGGTTCAATAAATCGCTCGGTAACCAAGGTTCCAGATATGGCAATAATAAAGGTGGAAGCTACCATGAAAAAATAGTTGGCCGTTGGCAGCACATAGTATTCCGGATCGAGAATACGGGCCGCTTCCGTTGAAAGACCGGCAAGCAGCGGATCGATGGTGCCTATAAACAGGTTGGCACTGAAACCACCCGAAACCCCGGCAAAGGCCGCTGCCATGCCTGCAATGGGGTGACGCCCCACCGAATGAAAAATAATGGCGCCAAGCGGAATGATCAGCACATAGCCCAGGTCAGAGGCAATATTGGAAAGGATACCTGCAAAAACAATAACAAACGTAAGCAGGCGAGCAGGCGCTTTCAGCACCATAAGCCTGATGGCCGCGCTGATAAGTCCGCTGCTTTCGGCAATGCCAATACCCAGCAGGGCCACCATCACAATGCCCAGGGGTGCAAAGCCAGTGTAATTATCCACCATTTCCAGAATAATCTTGTGGATGCCTTCTTTCGAAAGCAGGTTTACCGTTTTCACCTCGGCACCGGTGGCAGGGTGTATGGCCGTCCAGTCGAGCCAGTGCCCCACCATGGATAAAATCAGTACCAGAATAGCCAGGATGGCAAACAGGCTGGCAGGGTGTGGCAGTGCATTGCCAGCCCGCTCCACAAAGCCAAGGAATCCTCCAAATCCGCTTTTTTTCTTAGTCATCGGTCATTAACGATTTAATTATAGCATGAATTTTAATCCACCAGTTCGTACCCGTGCGTACGCCCCTTTTCAAGGGCGGGTATGCCACCGCGCAGCCACACGGGGGCCGGGGCACCTTTCAGGAAATGATCGAAAAACTGGTACATGCGCACGCTCAGATCCATGCGATTGGGCCACTTGGTAAGGTTGTGCGCCTCGTCGTTATACACCAGCATCCAAACAGGCTTAGAAAGGCGCCGCATGGCCATAAAGAGTTCAATGCCCTGATACCATGGCACTGCGCCATCGGCATCATTATGCATAATCAGCAAGGGGGTTTCAATTTTGTCGGCAAAGAAAACCGGCGAATTTTCGATATACCTCAGTGGCTTTTCCCAAAGAGTGCCACCAATGCGACTCTGGGTATATTCGTATTGAAACTGCCGGCTACGGCCGCTTTCCCAGCGAATGCCGCCATAGGCGCTCACCATATTGCTCACAGGGGCTCCGGCCATGGCCGCTTTAAACATATTGGTTTGGGTTACCAGATAGGCAATCTGGTAGCCGCCCCAGCTCTGCCCCTGCAGTCCCATATTTTCGCGATCGATAAAGGGGTAGCGCTCCACCATGGCTTTGGTGCCACTTACAATGGCATTGTAGGCACTCTGCCCCGGAAAGCCATCCTTATAGGTGATATCTGGGATAAAAATCAGGTACCCATTGCTGGTGCAGTATGCACGGTTAATGGTAGATCGGCTGGGTGCCGGCACGGTATACTGGTGCAAACCATCCGAAGAGCGCTCGTAGAAGTATATCAGCATGGGGTACTTCTGATTCGGGTCAAAGTCCTCGGGAAGGTAAAGCAATCCCTGCAGCCGCTGATTGTCGAAGTCGAGCCAGTCGACCAGCTGCACGCTGCCCCAGTAGTATTCTTTTTGTTGGGGGTTAGCGTCTGAAATTTTTACGGCTTCAGAGAAATCAGCAGCACCTGTCCACAAGTCGGAATATTCGTTAAAAGTGCTGCGCCGCCAAATGTATCGCTCGGCTTCAGCAGCCTTTTGCAATTGGCTGAAGAAGGCATCTTCCATAATGAGCCGCGTAAGATTGCCGTTCTGAAGGACAAAGTAACCATTTTGCTTGGAATTAATGTCGAAGCCGTCAAAGACCAGCCTTTCATTGAGGCGATAAAAGGGTTCTTTTCTGTTAAGATTTTGAATTCTGAACCTAATCTCATTTCCCCGGCCAAAGCCTTTGGTAAGGTTTTCAGGAGCCCTTCGGCCACTGGGGTCCACTTGCCAGATATCGAAACGATCGTTTAGCAAAACAAACTCATCGTTGGCAGTCCATCCACTAAAGCCATAGGGGCCGGCTTCTGCAGGCTGGTCCTGCTCTTCGTTGTGGAAAGCAACGGAAATACTGCCCGTAAGGCTGCTTATGCTGCCTTTCTGGACGTCGTAAACAAACCATTGCCGTTCAGACTGATCGAACCAGGTAATATATTTCCCTTGCGGGGAAAGATTGGCCCAGGAGGTGATTCTTTGCTTAATGAGTTGTCGGCTTCCGTCGGCCAGATCAACCAGATACAAGTCGCGGGCGGTTCCGCCGGCCCAGTCCGATTCTATCTGGTAAGGCACAGTGGAAGAGCCAACAGCCTTTAGCACATTGTTGTCGGGATCAAGCGAAAGGTCGGGTATTTGCTCATCGGCAATCTGCACAAACTTTTGCTGGCGTATGTGATACACCCCGAGAAAGTTACGGTTTCGCTCGCGGCGCAGGGTGCTTTTCTGCTGGGTTTGCAACACTGGTTCATTCCAGTGCCAGACATCCAGTGAGTAACGCTCCTCGGGCAGCAGGGTATCTTTCGGTTGTTCTTTGGGTGTGGGAGCCGTGCCCAGGAAAAGCCGCTGTCCATTTTTCGAAAAATAAGGTTTGCGATGCTCGCTGGGACTAAAATCGGCAGGCATGCCGTCGGTTGAAGAAGTAACAATCTGATTTAGGCGGTTGCGGCGCTGCTCCCAGTGCCAGAGGTCATAAACCTTTACCTGGCCGGTGTCGGCGCTGTGAAGCCATGCCAGCTGGGTACCATCAAAATCCACATTAAGTTGCTTTATTTCGCCTTCGCGGCTGTCAATGACCAACTGATTTTGCGAACCGGGCTCAAACACCACCAACTGCTTTATTTTTAAGGTGTCATCTTTTTTCACTTCAGCCACCCCGGCCACCAGGTTACCCATGGGTGAAATCAGGTAATCGCCGATATTTTCTATTGGATGGCGAAAACCCGTCAGGGGATTATACACAAAGAGTTTTTTTGTCTTTGGGGTTTCTTCCCGGGCCAAAGTATCTGCGGGTGGATCCTGGTCTTCTGGTTCTGGCTCGCGGGCAGCAGGCCTGCGGTTATTTCCCCCACCGGTCTGGTCGATATGATATACCATCCAGTCGGACGCCTCTTCGGGCAATGAAAAAGTAACAGGGCCGGCAAATTTCTCTATGGTTCTGTTTGAGAAATGAAAAATCCCGAGGGAATCGTTGGGCATTTCCTCCCTTTTCTTTTTGTCGACCTTGGCCTGGCGTACCACTGCCTGCTGGGGCTTAATGTAAAAAGCTGCAAAGCCACTACCAGGCGAAAAAGATGAGCGGTTTCCGCGAGGAATGCGAATTTCTTCGCCACTGTCGAGGTGCCGGAAAATCAGCACCCCATCACCATCCTGGGGGTTTACTTCATAGGAAAGCCACTGGCCATCAGGCGAGAGTTGCTGTCCTGAAAGGATGTTCCAGATGGCATAATCGTCGTGTGTGAGGCTTTTTTTCTCCTGGGCAGGCGCCAGGGAAACAAAACAAAGGGAAAGGAGCAGGATAAGACTGACCCGGATATTCATAGTTATTTTAGTTTAGGGTTAAAAATGAAGCCCCTAAATTAGAAAAAAAACATGAAACACGCGGGTAATTAAGCCTTACGGAGTGCCGTCAATCGTCGAGTTGAAGTTCTTCTATTTCGGCATCCTCGTCAAGATCGTCGTCTTCGTCGCGATCGTAATCGTCCTTGTCGTCATCTTCTTCATCGTCTTCATCTTCGTCAGACGATTTAAAAATATCGGATTTTATTGAAACGGCTTTCTTTATATCCCTGAGGCCTTCCTCGCGCTGGTTAAACTCAATATAGGCTTCTGCGCGGGCAAGAATAGCATTCAGGTGCCTGGGATCAATTTTAATGGCTGCATTGAGAAATTCAATGGCCTTTTTGTACTCTTTCTTCAGCAATGCCACCAATCCTTTGCCGTACCACCCTTCGGGGCAGGCTTTGTCGATGTCAATGGCTTTTTCAAAAGCCATCAGGGCGCTGTCGTAGTCCTTCAGCATAAGGTACACGCCGCCAAGGTCTACCCAAGCCTCATGGTTATCCTGCGAAAGCTGAATTGCCTTTTCCAGGTCTTTCACGGCATCTTTATATTTTTCTTCCGATCCGCGCAGCAAGCCCCGGGTGTGATAGGCTTTATGGTTTTTGCTGTCAGCCTTTATCAGGGCATTCAGGTCTTTTATGGCACTTTCAAAATCTTCGGAGCGAAAGGCGGCACAAGCCCTGCCATACATGGCTTCTTTATCCTCTGCATCCTTTTCGAGCAACTCATTAAAAAGCTCGAGTGCGCCATCAAAATCACGCTTATTGAACTTCTGCCATGCCTTTTCGAGCAAGGCATGGTGGTCTTGTGGGGTGGTTTTTGTCATATTTGCTGTTTACAAACTCCCCAAAAGGGGGATAAAACAATTTAGACAGATAAAATACTTATTTCCGTTAAAGCCGTTTTGTAAAAAACTGGCTTTTGGTGGTTCAAATATAATCATCATTATGAAAACCAAAAAAAATATTAAATAATTTGCCCTGGCATCAGCAGCCAATTTTTTAAAATACTAGCACCACTTGCAGGTTTTTGTTACTTTTGGTTGGGCAAGATTGCCTGAATACAGTGACGGTTGAAAGCCTGCAACAAGAGTTTACATTCTTTGAATGAAAGGCAACCGATGTTAAAAAAAATATTTACGGTTGAAAAAAATGCAATATGTGCGGAATTGGAGGTTTTTTTTCGGAGAAAAGCTGGGCCGGTAAGTCGGATCTGCAAGCAGTGATGGGATCGATGGTTCACCGCGGCCCCGATGCCAGCGGCATTTTCGAGGAAGGGCCTGTTAGCTTGGGGCACCGCCGCCTGAGCATCATCGACCTGTCGGAAGCAGCCAACCAGCCCATGCACTCGCACTGCGGTCGCTATGTTTTGGTTTACAATGGCGAGATTTACAACTTTCGAGATATCCTGGAGGACATCCGCAAGGAACTGCCCGATTTTGTTCCTAAAACTACTTCTGACACTGAAGTTGTTTTGCAAGCCTTTGCCCTTTGGGGAAAATCTTTTGCCTCGCGGCTCAACGGAATGTTTGCCATGGCTATTTACGACCGTCAGGCCCGCAAAATGTACCTTTTTCGCGACCGCATCGGCATTAAGCCCCTGTATTATTTTTACGACGGCAACCATTTTGCCTTTGCATCTGAGTTGAAAGGCCTCATGGCAGTTCCCGATATTCGCAGCCAGCTCAGTCTCAACATGGAAGCTGTGGCTCTTTTTCTGCACCTGGGTTACATACCTGCACCCCACAGCATTTTTAACGAGATAAAAAAATTCCCGTCGGGCTCCATTGGTGTTATCGACAAAGAATGCCTTGTCGTTTCGCCCTGGTGGCAGCCTTCGCGAAAAATTAAACCATCGGTAATTTTCGATGCCGGTGAAGCGCTCGAAGAGTTCGAAAAACTGCTGGAAAGTTCCGTGCGCTACCGTTTGATCAGCGATGTACCATATGGCACCTTCCTGAGCGGAGGCATCGACTCCAGCCTGATTACCGCCATGGCGCAGAAAGTGAACTCGGGGCCGCTCAACACTTTTACCATAGGCTTTCAGGATTCCAAATACAACGAGGCCGATCATGCCCGAACCATAGCCACCCACCTGGGCACCAGCCATCATGAGTTTTATGTGAGCGAGCAGGAAGCCCTCGAGTGGCTGCCCGCTTTTTTCGATGCTTACGACGAGCCTTTTGCCGACTCATCAGGCATACCCACGCTTCTGGTATCACACATGGCACGGAAGAATGTAACCATGACCCTTTCGGGCGATGGAGGCGATGAGCTTTTTATGGGCTACGGGGCCTACAAATGGGCCGAGCGACTGGGCGGAAAATATCCGCTGTTTTTGCGAAATGCCGCTGCCGGGCTCCTTGAAAAAGGCAGTCAGCGAAGCCAGCGTGCCGCTATGCTGTTCCGCTATCCCGACAAGGATCATATTAAAAGCCACATTTTCAGCCAGGAGCAATATTTTTTTTCTGGCAGCGAAGTGGAGGATTTGCTCAAAGACAAAGACTCGCTGCCTGCCATGAAGGAAATTTACCCTGATCTGCCACGTAACCTTCGACCGGCCGAGCTGCAGGCCCTCTTTGATCTGCATTACTACCTTCCCGACGATCTGCTCGTGAAGGTTGACCGGGCCAGCATGGCCAATAGCCTCGAGACACGTGTGCCCCTGCTCGATTACCGGATTGTGGAGTTTGCCCTGAACCTCGATTACAAACTTAAGGTGAAGAACGGACAAACCAAATGGCTGATGCGCCAGCTGCTAAAAAAGTATGTGCCTCCGCAACTTTTCGAACGGCCCAAGTGGGGCTTTGCCATACCCATGCGCAAATGGCTGCAATCCGACCTGAAGTTCCTTATCGACGAGCATCTCTCCGATTCGGCCATAGAGCAAACCGGTCTATTGAATCCCGACCGGGTAAAATGGCTGCTTAACCAGTTTCTTGAAAATAAAAAAGAGTTTTTGTATCAGCGCGTTTGGGCGCTGATTGTGCTGCAACGCTGGCTGGCCAAAAACAACTTAAGAAACACATAACATAATTTTAAACTTAATATAACAAAAGGTTAACTGCGTCTTAACATAGGCGTAAACATTGATCCATAGCTTTGTTGAACAAACTCTAATCAACAAAACATGCTAAGGATCAGGTTTTTAACATTTAGCTTAACCCTCATTTTTGCCCTTTCGGGAGTCAGTAACCGGCTTTTTGCCGATCCGGAGAACCTGGATCCCACCAGGGGTAGTATTGCCGGCACAGTGGTGGACCAGAAAACGGGCGAAACCATTATTGGTGCAAACGTAATAATTGAAGGCACTACCCAGGGTGCTGCTTCCGACCTCAATGGGTCCTACCGCATTGAAAACCTATCACCTGGTTTTTATAACATACTTGTCAGTTTTATTTCATACGAGCCCGTGATTGTGGAGCGAGTGCAGGTAGAGGGCGGCCGCACTACCCGTCTTAATATTAGCCTGGCCGAAACAGAAATGAGCATTGAAGGCGTGCAGGTTACCGCCCGCCGGGTAACCCACACCGAAATGTCGCTGATTACCTCCATTCGCTCGGCCAACCTGGTGGCAAGCGGCATATCGGCTCAGCAAATCAGCCGTTCGCAGGACAGCGATGCGGCAGCCGTGGTGAAGCGCATTCCGGGTGTAACCCTGGTCGACAACCGCTTTGTGATGATACGCGGCCTGAGCGAGCGCTACAATGCCAGCATGCTGCACGAAACCTACGCACCCAGTATGGAAACAGACGTGCGCTCCTTCTCATTCGACATTATTCCCAGCAATCTGGTTGAACGCATAATGATTTATAAAAGTCCTTCGGCCGACCTTCCGGGCGATTTTGCTGGTGGCGTGATCAGGGTTTACACCAAAAGCATTCCTGAGGAAAACGGCCTGAACATATCTTACTCAGGGGGCTACGACCCGGAGGCATCTTTTCAGGATTTTAAAACTCAGGAAAACGGAAAGCTGCATTGGCTGGGCTTCAATAACAGTCATCACTCCCTGCCAGGTGGTTTTCCAGAAAACCTTCGCGCCATTGCCAACAACCAGAGCGCAATTACCCAGGCAGGGCAGTCGCTCAACAACAACTGGGTGCCGGTTTCCCACAACAGTGGCATGAATCATAGCTTGCACATTTCGGGTGGCTACACCTTTAAGCTGGGAAGAGCCCGCATAGGAAATATTTCAGCGATATCATACAACAACAGCAAATCAATCGATAACGTTGACCGGGCCGACTTCAACTCTTACGACATGGAGTACCAGCGCAAATCGTTTATTTACCGGTTTAATGACGAAAAGAATGGCCAAAGTATCCGCACCAGCATTATGCACAACTGGTCGGCCGAGTTGAGCAAAGGCCATACCATTGAGTTGAAGAACCAGTTTTACCAGCTCAGCAATTCTGAATACGTGTTGCGCACCGGGCCGCACTACGACTTTAACTACAACGCAAACAACCACAGCTTTCACCAAGTGTACCGGGGCATTTATTCCGGACAGCTTACCGGCTCGCACGAGTTCTTCAACGGCAAGACCAGCATGAACTGGACCGCAGGTTACGGCTATTCTTTTCGCGATGAGCCCGACTACCGCAGGTACCGCTCCGACCTCGACACCAACACCCGCGACCTGACGCTTTATGTTCCTTTTGGGGCAGCCGCCTCTTATTTTCTTGGCAGGTTTTATTCAGAAATGGAAGAGCACAACATTACCGCTGCCCTCAATTTTACCCACCGCATTTCGCTGAACCGCTTCCCTGGCTTTGTGCCAGAGGTTAGTGCCGGTATTTTTTATGAAGACAAAGACCGTTATTTTAATGCAAGGAACCTGGGCTATGTCAGGGCCAACACCATGCAGTTCGACCAAAACCTGCTCGACCAAAGCATCGACTATTTGTTCCAGCCAGAAAACATAAACACAACCACCGGCATAAAAATTGACGAGCAGACAAACCCCTCCGACTCCTACACCGCATTTAATTTATTGAAAGCCGGGTACCTGATGTTTACCCTCCCCTTCAGCCAGAAAATAAAACTGGTGACAGGGGTGCGCGTGGAGGACAACACCCAGAGCATGCACAGTTTTACCCTCACCAACCAGCCTATTGATGTGGTGTATCCGGTTACCAGCATACTGCCTTCAGCCAACCTTTCGTATAATTTCACCAACCGCATGCTGGTTAGGGCCGCTTATGGAAAAACCCTGAACCGGCCCGAGTTTCGCGAACTTGCTCCATTTGGTTTCTACGATTTCAGCTTTAACCTGGTGAAGAAAGGAAATGAATTTCTTCAAACAGCCTATATTCATAATGCCGACCTGCGCTGGGAATTTTATCCAACAGCCGGCGAAACCATTTCGTTCGGTGTCTTTTATAAACATTTTGAAAACCCCATTGAATCCAAATTTATTGATGGTGGGGGCTCTGGTGGGATCAAAACATTCAGCTATGAGAATGCAGCCAGCGCTGTAAGTCAGGGTATTGAAACCGAGGTGCGCAAATCGCTCGAAGGTTTAACAGGCTTGCGTTTTTTTGATGACCTGAGCATACTGTTCAACGCTGCCCTGATAAAAAGCAATGTCTCCCTGGGCAAGGCAGGCGAAGGCCAACTGGTGAGCGACCGGCCCATGCAGGGGCAATCGCCTTTCATCGTCAATGCCGGAGTTTATTACAGGAATATGAAAAGCGACTTGCAGGTAAATCTGCTCTACAATATCGTGGGCCAGCGAATCTTCATTATCGGATACCACAGTTATCCTGATATTTACGAAATGCCACGCAACCACCTCGACTTATCTGTTTCAAAGAGCATAAGAAACAGGATGGAAATTAAATTTGGCATTCGCGACATCCTGAATGAAAATGTTGTCCTGATGCAAGATGCCAACCAGGATGGCGTATTCGACAGGGAAGCCGACCAGGTCATTCAGAAATTCCGTCCGGGCACCAGGTTTTCTTTTGGGGTTTCCTACAAATTGTAACACTTCCCTCACCACCTCAAAAAGTTTTGAGGGCTCCCTTACCGGGGGCCCTTTTTTGTTAAACATCCCTTAAAGTATTGATAACGAAAAAGTCACCATGCCTTAATAATGACTTAACAAGCCGCTGATACCTTTGCCTCATTAAATAACCCAAGACAGAAACCTTAAATTTAAACCATAACAAAAATGCACAAACAAACAAAAAAACCGCTTTTAAAAGGGCTAAGAGCTTTTTCGCTTGCAGTCATAGTACTAAGCATGGGCTTGTTTTTCTCCTCCTGCCAAAAAGACGAAGAGTTAAAGCCAGTACCAGTTATTAGCCTGAGTTCTGCTTCAGCCATTAATGCAGCCGGCCAAACCGTAAGCACTACCATTTCGGTCAGCGCTCCGGAAGGCGCCAAATCCCTTACCGTTTTGAAAAATGGTGTTCCACAGCCGGCGGTAAGCTTTAATGGCGAAACGAGCCTTGATTACGTTTATGATTACACCGTAGATGCCTTACCAACAGGAAGCGTCATCAACCTGTCCTTTTCAGTAATGGACAAAAAAGACCGTCCTTCCGACATAGAGATCTTTTCGATAACGGTAGTGGCAAAACCCATTGTTGAAGTACCCGAAGGCAATCTTACCGGCACGATTAACTGGACTTCCGACAAGATATACCGCCTCAATGGTTTTGTAAGGGTTGCTGATGGCGTCAAGCTTTATATTGAACCCGGCACGCTAATTATTGGCGACCGCGAGTCGAAAGGCACGCTGATCGTACAAATGGGTGGTCAGATATTTGCCGAAGGAACGGCCGACAACCCCATTGTCATGACTTCCGAGAACCCTCCGGGTTTCCGTGAGCCTGGCGACTGGGGCGGATTGGTTGTTTGCGGCCGCGCACCCAACAACATTACGGCTGCTACCGGTCAGCCGGTTGAACTGGAAGGCGGCTACGGCGCATTTCATGGTGGCGACAACCCCAACGATAACTCTGGTGTGATTCGCTATGTAAGGATTGAATACGCCGGCATCCCCATCAACCCAAACGAAGAAGTAAACACCCTTACCATGGGTAGTGTAGGTTCAGGCACTGTTATAGAATACGTAATGGCTTCTTACGGGCTTGATGACGCATTTGAGTGGTTTGGAGGTACTGTTGATGGCAGGTATTTGATTGCCTACCGCGGCCTTGATGATGATTTTGACGTGGACCTTGGCTATTCGGGCCGCGTGCAGTTTGGCCTTGGGATTCGTGGGGCAGCCCTTGCCGACCAGTCGGGATCGAATGGCTTTGAGGTAGACAACAACGGTTCGGGAAGTGCTTCTGAACCTTTCACTTCGGGCGTCTTTGCCAACATGAGCATTATTGGCCCCAAGAAAACCCGCGAAACGCCCATTAGTCTGCAGTTTCAGCATGCCGCCCAGTTGCGACGCAATTCACGCATAAGCATTTACAACAGTTACATGACTGGATACCCCAGCGGATTATATATTGATGACGACAAGGCAGGTTCAGGACAGGCTGCCCTGGATGGGCACCTTCAGATCCGCAACCTTTACCTGGCCGGTGTGGAGCACTGGGGCGGAAACGGCTACGGCTCTGCCGGAACACTATTTACCGGCGAACCTTCCAACGGCGCCCAGCACCCCAATAACCCAAGGGGAGTGGCCCTGAAAAGCCATGCGAATTTCCCCGGAGGACAGGAAGCTTACGAAACCTGGTATAGCACTCCGGAGTTTAACAACCATTTAATCAGCAAGTGGGAAGACCTCGGCATCAACGAAAGCATCTTCGATCTTGGTGTGCCCACCCTTACCCTGCCAGGCAGCAGTATGCTGCTCAATGCTGCACGCTGGGACAATACCCCAAAGGCCGACAGCTTCTTCCAGAACGTGCCCTTTGTGGGTGCTTTTGGCTCCACCGACTGGACCCAGGGTTGGGCCGAGTGGAACTGCCATATTGTAGCTTATTTTTAATATATACTCCCTTAATTTTGAAAAGTCGGGGCCAAAACCCCGGCTTTTCCTTTGTTTACAGGAAAACCTATTATGCTCCATATGCAAAAAAACGCCACCATAATTTTTCTCTTAATCCTGACAGGGATAACTGCCTGCAACCCTTTTGCAAAAAAGCAAAGAGATTCGATGCAGCAATACAGAATTGAAAACTACTTCAGCACCGATCAAAAAGACACCCTCCTTGCGGACATGGTGACTTTCATTGGGGTAAAACCCAAAACAGCCACTACTCAAACCAGGTTTGAGTCTGAATTTCGCCCCTATTATGTAGCGTATTCCCGGCAGTTTCAAATCATTTATTTTTATGTAAATAATGAAGCCGATCATTATTATTATTTGATTCGGCCGGCCCGTTCGCTGGCAGGGACTACTCGCGGAGTTGGCGGAAGATTCAGGTTGGAGAATGAAAAAATCACTGACTTTGAAGAGGTTTTCAACACCCCGGTTTTTGACGAGGACAAACTCTTTGAAATTGGCGAAACCCTTTTCCTGGAAATGATAGAAACAGGCGACGTAAACAGATATCTTGGAAACAAGCTATTTATTGAATGGCCCGATGACCGGCTCAGATACCACAAAGGCTTGCACGAATGGCGGTATGACGTGGAACTGGAATAAAAAAAGCCCTGGAAAGTTCCGGGGCTTTTTCATGGAAAACAAAAAACCGGGGGATATTCAACTTAGTCGGGACAAGGTAACATTTTTGGTTTCTTATTGGGCGGACCCTGGTTGAAATGGTAAATAAGCGATATTTCATGAGAGCCGCCGGTAGAGTTTATTAGCCGTGAAATGGTCATATCGTAGCTGTAGCCAATACGGAAATCTTTGGTGCGCAGCCCAACCATTGCCACCAGGGCATCGTTATTGAAAAGGCCATGCACATGGTTGTTGAAAATAGGGATACCCCTGTAGAGCAGACCAATTGAAATGGGATGTTTGCTCCAGTAGACGCCGGCATCGAGCTGATTAAATTTTCCCTGGTTGCGGTAGAGCGCAGCCAGCGAGATGCTTTCGCCCATGTCGCCCATCAGGCTTCCGCCATAATCGAAGCGGTATCCGCCAAACAGGGAGTATTTCATGGGTACACGGCTTTTCTGCTCGTCGATCATGCTTTGGTTAGGCCTCATAAGGTGATCCACCGTTACACCGACCCAGGCATTCGAAGAATAAGCCATTACGGAAGTTGCAGCATCGAAGTACCCTACCCTGTCCATGGCAAAATCATTGATCAGGGGATTAAAAGTGGATTGATTGTGGGTGCCGTTTAACTGCAGCTGATCTCCAAAAGTGAGGCGGTAAAAGTCGATGGTACGTTCAGCATAGCTGAATGAAACACCCGGACGCATGGTCCAGCGGTGGTCGAGTTGAAAGTTGTAGGAATAAAGCAGGCTGGCCGAATTGTTGGCCAGGCGACCGGTACCTGCCTGATCGCGTCCAATCAGCAGGCCAACGCCACTGTTATAATTGTGGAAGTAATGGTCGAAAGAGAAGGCGTATGTCACGAATGCCCCGGGAATCGAGGGCCATTGATTGCGGTAATTCATCACCACCCGGCTGCCGTCGGTGCCGCCTGCAAAGGAGGGGGCAATGTACAGGGGGGCCGCGTAAAACTGAGAGAATTGCGGGTCCTGTGCTTTCAACGGAACAACTCCCGGACCACTAACCATCAAGGCCAGGAGGATGATTCCCGGTATCAGGCTCAGGCGGTATGTTTTTCGTCTGTTTTCCATGAGTTTAAACTTAAAGCGTGTATTATTCCCGGTTTAAAATTTTGTTATCGTATCAGGGTCACATCCCCTGCGTTCACTACCTTGCGGCCCGTTCCCGAGCAAGTGTACCACACTTTCCAAACGTACACATCCATTTTCGAGAGTTTGCCCCTGAAATAGCCATCCCAGCCAATTTCCAGGTCTTCGGTTCTGAACACCAGCTCTCCCCAACGATTGTAAACTTCCATGACATAGTCTTCAATGCCGGTATAAACAGGGTAAAAGACATGGTTGAGCGGATCGCCTGTAATGTAAGACCCGCCGCTGGGTCCGTTTTCATCGGGGGTGAATGCATCGGGGAAAAACAGCACACAGTCTTCTTCAGCACCCACGGCTCCTTCCTGTATCATGGTGTCGTAGCAAACAGGATCGGTGTCGTTACCCACCGTAAGCCTGATATCGTACACACCCACCGCCTGGTAGTAGTGCAGGGGCTCAAATTCGTAAGAAAGGGTACCATCGCCAAGGTCCCACTCCCAGGTATGGGCAAAGCTGGAAAGGTTGGCCAGCTGAATGGGCTCATAAGGCAGGGTAACGTATTTGGGCATTACGCGGAAGTCGGCAATGGGTGGCTGATGCACTGTGATTTCGTGATAGGTCGAATCTACTCCGCCTTCTCCGTAAACCAGCAGTTTTACTTCATAGATACCAGGATCGGTAAACACGTGTCTTGGATTTTTGTCATCGGAGGTGTTTCCATCATCAAAATCCCACAGATACGAGAGGCCATACAGGCTGTTGTTGGTAAACTGCACATCGAATGGTGGGCAGCCCTTATCGGCCGACTGAAACTCGACTACCGGTTGTGGGGCGTGAATGATGACCTGGCGCGTAATATTATCGTCGCACCAGGAGTTCTCCACCTTTAGGTTCACATAATAATAGCGGGTGGCAAAATCGTTGTTGGTCCACTCGTAGGTATGTGAAAAGCTTTCAGGATCAGCATCGAAGGTGCGAATATTGCCATCGTCCATACTCCAGGTGTAATACCACTGACCTGGCAGGGACTCGTTGGCAAAAACGACCGTGGTGTTGGGATAAGTTTGCTCATAGGGATTGGCCGAAAAATCTGCCACGGGCTGCGGATAAACGGTCACCAGCTTTAAGATGCTATCCTGACAGCCATAAGGAGAAGTGGCCTGCAGCAACACTTCGTAATAAGTGGTTTCCTGATCGAAGGCATAGAACACATGGCCAGGGTTATTTCCAATAGACTGGGTATTATCGGCAAAATCCCAGGTAAACTGGTTGGCCCTGAGGGTTTGGTTCACAAAATCGAGGGTGAGCGGGGTGCAGCCCTCAAATTCGCCTGTGGCAGTGGTAAATTCAGCTTCCACCTCGGGGTAAACCCTTACCGTTTTGGAAAAGTCGCGATCGCAGCCCCACTGATTGGAAGCATTGAGATTAACGGGAATCGTGGCCACCGAATCGGTCAGGTTTCTGAAAACCCAGTAAAAATGCTCTTCGCTGGTGCCAGAAGTTTCGTTGCCCAGGTTCCAGTTAAACAAGGTGCCGCCAATGGAGCTATTCTCAATATCTACAGCCAGCGGCGAACAACCCTGCAGGGTACTCAGGCTGAAATCGGATTTTGGCCTGGGATAAACGGTTATGGTGCGAATAATCTCTGATTTGCATCCAAACTCGCTTTCGGCCGATAGTTTCACGGGGAAATTCTTCGGGTCGGTAAAGCTGTTGTTTATAAAAGTATGCTGGGGCGCCTGTTCGTTGGTAAACACGCCGTCTTCAAAATCCCACACATAAAAGTCGCCGCCCTGGGTAAAGTTCACAAAATCGATGGTGAGCGGATGGCAACCCTGCAAGTCGCCGCTAAAATCGGCCAGGATAACGGGGTAGGCAGCCACTTGCCTGGTGTACTCATCGTCGCAGCCATACTGGTTTTCTACCAGCAGGTTTACGGTAAACCAACCTATGCCCTGCCCTGCAGGCTGCACATAAATGTTCGAAACGGAGCCTTCCTGGTTGGAGGTGTTGCCGTTGCCAAAGTCCCAGCTATAACGCTGAGCGCCCAGCGAGAGGTCTTCAAAATTCACTTCGAAGGGACTGCACTGCGGATCTTCGGGCGAACTGAACAAAGCCTTTGGACGCGGGAAGACCTCCACCATGACAGAAACAGAGTCGCGGCAGCCAAACACGTTGGTGGCCCGCATAAAGGTTGTAAAGAAAGCAGATTCAGTATGGCTGAAATTGTTAAACACATGCGAATGGGCACCTTCTTGCACTATGGAGGTGGTTCCGTCTCCGTAATCCCATTCATAGGGCAATGTAGCAGTAGCGCCGGTGGTGAGGTTGAAAATATTGGCTTCAAAGGGGTGGCACCCGGAAAGTTCTGGCAGGCTGATATCGGCTTGAACCATAGGGAACACCAAAACATTTAAATTCAAGGTATCGCGGCAGCCCCATTCATTTGCCACAATCAACTCAGGCTGGAAGCTTAAAAGATTTTCGGTGGTATTGAAGTATGTATGCAGCAGGTTACCCGGTTCAATATTCTGCACATTGCCATCGCCCAGGGTCCAGAAGTTTGTGCTGTTTCCGATCGACTGATCAATAAGTGCCACCTCAAAGGGTGCGCAGCCCTGGTTTTCAGGAAGTTCAAATGCGGCCACCGGCTTGGGCAACACCGTTACCGGCATGCTCACAGTGTCGCGGCAATTGTGGGGCGAAACGGCGATAAGGTTCACTTCATACACGGCAACATCCACCGGGCTGTCGTTAATGAAGGT
>JAHYJD010000127.1 GCA_019429365.1 Bacteroidales bacterium
TGTTGATGTGTTCCACAGCCCTGCTCACAGCCCGGTCTATGCTTACTGCCCTCCCGCCAAAAAGTGGGTAGTTACGGTACATGACCTTTTCACATTCAAGTTGAACTACGGGAAAGAAATACAGGAACGTGAGCGCAAGGTTTTAAAGATTATGGATAAAAAGGCAAGCAGAGTGATAGCTGTTTCCCATTCTACCAGGAACGATTTGATTGAAATGGTTCCTGGTCTGGCTTCACGTACCGTTGTTATTCATGAAGGTGTTGATAGGAAATTTTTCAACGCTGGTATTTCCCGTGATACTTTGGAAAAGTATGGTATCAAAAATCCATACATACTCTATGTCGGCGCTGCGGATCAGCACAAAAACCTTATTCGCTTGGTCCATGTTTACAAGCGTCTGTCTGGTATGATTCCCCATGTACTGGTGCTTGCGGGAAAAATCACCGAGCGGTACCGACCTATCATGGAGGAGGTCGAGAAACTTAAGCTGAATCACAAGGTCATCTTTACGGACTGTGTCGCCGAGAATGATCTACCCTCTCTCTATAAAGGGGCAGATTTTTTTGTTTTGCCTTCCGTTTATGAAGGTTTTGGCCTTGTCCTGCTGGAAGCGATGGCCTCCGGGACGCCTGTCGTCGCATCCGGGGTGTCTTCCATCCCTGAGGTGTTGGGAAATGCCGGGGCGCTTTTTAATCCTTACGATGAGGATGAGATGTATGACGTCTGTCTGACGGTCCTTTCCGATTCGGAACGTCGTCGGAAGATGCAAATCCAAGGAGTCGAAAGGGCGCGGCTTTTCTCATGGCGGAAGATGACCGAAGAAACGCTGGAAATATACAACGCAGTCGCGCTGGAATAAAACGATTGGTGAACGTCTGGAAATCCAGCGCCTTTTTTCCCCAAAGCGGGTCTTCTGCGCCGCACTTGCAACAGAGTGACCATATCCTCTGTTTCCGAGCCCCCTACAGACATCATGAAGCGACAGTGTAATGGTTAAAATGAATATTCTAATCGTCGCATACTGGCACGATCCTCGGTTTAAAAAGAAGCCCGGCGGCCTGATCCGCATGTTTGAACTGGCTGATAATCTGACCGATCTTGGACATCATGTGACGATGGTGCTCCCTAAGCTTGGATTTCCCGAGACGCAGACACGAGCCCGTGTTGTCGCTATTCCTTTTTGGGATTTGCCGATGCTTAGACCGCTTTCATTCCACTTGATACTATCTATAACGCTTTTATACATGTGTCTCACAAAGACTGATTTTATCTATGTTCGACAGATGAACTCTTTTCTGCCTTTGCTGATTGCGAAATTTTATGGCAGACAATCCTATTTTGAAATTCCGAATGACCCCTATATTGGCTATTCTCTAATCAACAAAACCAAACGGTGGGCAGTAAAGCTTATTGATACAATCTGCATGCATTTAGCGGATAAGATTATCGTTCTATCCGACTGGAGCAAAACCCGCCTCCATGTTTTAGGTCGCGTACCTATTTCAAAAATACTCGTTTTCCCCAGCGGAACCGATACAGAACTATTCCACCCAATAAGAAAAGAGGATGCCTGTCGGAAGCTCAAACTTTCGCCCGCTTCTCTTTATGTTGGTTTTATCGGCTCTTTTTTCGCTTACCAGGGTATCGATATTCTTATCGAGGCCGCACCCCTTGTTCTTGAAAAAATTCCCGACACGCGGTTTCTCCTCGTCGGCGATGGCCCGATGAGGATTGCTTGGGAAAAGAAGGTTCAGGAGAAAGACGTTCAAAGCCGTTTCATTTTTACCGGTCACGTGCCCTACCAAGAAGTTCCCAATTACATCGGCGCGATGGATGTTTGTGTCGCTCCCCACCACCAAGAAACGAATCAGGCATCTCCCGTAAAACTCTTTGATTACATGGCCTCCGGACGCCCCATCGTTGCCAGCGACATTGATGTTGTTCGGGAAATTGTCAAGGACAGTGGTTGCGCAATCCTGCCGGAACCGGGGGATGCTAAGTCATTCGCACAAGGGATTTTATTTTTGTTGGAAAACCATGAAGTAAAACAACAGATGGCGGAGAAAGCCAGAAAATATGCGGTTATGTATTATGACAGGAAGACGTTAACCAAATCTCTGTTTGACGATCACGTGATGCAATAGATGAGCGGCATTAGACATTTTTTAGTAACAGAGCATAAGCGTTCGATAGTGATCGCAATAATTTTTATTGCGGTTGTAGTGCGATGCATTTTTTTCAGTGGCGGCATACGAGGTTCTGACGCGTATGCATACGCTCAATACGCTTACGATATTTCCTCTAACTCGTATCATCTCGGAAACATCGCCGATCACTTTGGCTTTCGTTACACTGTTCTGATTCCTACAGCGATAAGTTATGCTTTATTCGGTGTGAATGACGTCAGTTCAGCGATTTTCCCGTTTTTGTTATCAATACTAAATATCTTGATAATTTTAAAAATAGGAGAAAAGATCTACGATTTCAAAACGGCTGTGGTTGCTGGTATCTTCATGGCCTTCTATCCTCTTGATATTTTAACTGCATCTGTCCTGGGGCCTGACAGTTTCACGCCGATTTTATCTTCGCTGGCGATTCTTACCTATCTGATCGCCATAGATAATGATCTAAAGAATAAGACAGTTGTTTACTTTTGCTTGTCAGGAATTATGGTTGGAATTGCAATGGGGGCCAGGGAAACGTCTATCTTTATCTATGGAGTCCTGGTTTTTTTTCATATTTTGAAGAGATGCAAATGGACGCCCCTTCTTTGGATAACTTTGGGATTAGGGATTCCTGTAATAGTTGAAATGACATTTTATTATATTTCCGAGGGCAATGCCTTCTTGCGCACGGAAATACTTGATCAACTAAAAATATTGATAAAAAACGACTATCAGGAATCGGCTGGTTCTTTATTGTATTACCCTAAAATAATGTTTGGCTTTGAACTTCAAGGATTGGCCACCTATGGGTTGATCTGGTGGTTCACCGTGGCAGGGCTTTTATTTGCGGTTGTTAAGAAAGATTATAGAAACCTGTTGCCAGGCATATGGGTCGTTTTGCCCTTTTTAGGTTTCGAGTTTGGTGTGCAGAGTTTCAAGGAAATGATTCTGGTATCAAAAAGTTATAACTATTTGGCTCTAATTACACCTCCTGCCATGTTATTAAGCGCTTACTTTCTTACTAATTTTTTCAACCGGGGATATTTTGCCAAACATAAACCTCTCTATATTACTGCAATATTCATGTGCTTGGTCGGAATGAACCTGTATGGAACATATCGGATATATTGGAATGTTAAAGACGATGCCGCGCCGTACATTGCTGTTGCAAACTATTTTAAAACGGAATCCCATAAGGAAATTTATGTCCATCATGGCCGTTGGCCTTTATTTCTAAAATATTTTCTGCGCTACGATCCGTCGTTGCAATTTCGTGATATGGAAACAATAAGTGAAAATGTTCCAGATAAAATCAGAAACGCTTACGTGATCATGCACCAAAGGTATCTATATGCGGATGTAAGGGGAAGACTGTTCGAGAAGCAACCTGATTATGCTCGTTATATGAATGATCCACCCGCGAACTGGGAGCAAGTTATTTCTTTCAAGGGAAGGCCGACATATAACGATGTCAATTTGTACTATGCAAGGTAGAGACAACTTTTCAACTACCGCCAACCAACGTCCTGATAATAAAAACAGACTTTCCCGCTTTGCCAGAAATGTCATAAGTTACTTGATGCCTTCGGATCTTGTTTCATCAGCCGTTAGACCCCGGGGCATCAGCGTCTATATGCGCATCAAGGATGAACGAGACTGGATAGCCGCTTCCATTGCATCGGTCAAAGGCATCGCGGATGAGATCATCATCGTTGATAACGGCTCGACAGATGGCACTTACGAAATTCTTCAGGAAATAGCCCGTAGAGAAAAAGGCTTTATCAAATTGATGAAAAAGCCTGAGCTTCACCACTGTGATCTTTCCAATTTTGCGCTGGGACAGACCTCCTTTCGCTGGGTCTTTAGATGGGATGGCGACATGGTTGCCCATACTGATGGAGAACATCCCATCTCTGAATTACGTGCGCGAATTCTTGCCCTGAATCCCCGTCACTATTATCTTGTTTACTTGCGGCACACCAACCTTTCGGGGGATCTGTTTCATCAAGACCCGCAAGAAATGGTGCATATCGAAGAGTATGTTCATACCTTTTCCAAAGCTGCGCGGTTCATTCATCCCGGCCGTTTCGAGGCCGTTAAGTTCCCTTTTTATTATAAACCTCTGTTCTGGTACGAACCCTACGTTTTCCATGTGAACGTGAAGCCGGTGCGGCGCATGCTGTTGCGCTATTTCTGGGAAGAATGGATGGAGCTAAAGGATTACGTCCGCTACCCGCGATTGGAAGATTACGTTTCCGCCAAAATTGAAACGGAATTCGGCACATTCTCCATGGAAGAGGCACAAGGGCGCTGTGTAAAAAAAATGCTGCAAAACCATATCCATTTCAACGCTGAGAAGTTTGGCCCTTATCCGGAGATGTTGAGGCCTCTTCTGGAAAAAACGCCATACCGCATACAATATCAAGACGGTCGCATTTCCGGGCGAACGGAGCCTGAAAACCGAATATGACAAAGAAAATCCTTTATGTTATTGACGGCTTGGAATTCGGCGGCGGGGAACGGGTTTTTGCCCAGATCATCAATGGCTTGCCCGAAGACCGCTTCGAAACATTTTTAGCTACTGCCACCAATGCAGCAATTCAAAGAAGCATTACCGCAAGAAACTGTTCCTTTTTTCCCATTGATTTTTCAAACCGCTGCAATGCATTGAATTTACTGAAGCTGGCCGGTATCATCAAAAACCAGCAAGTAGATATCGTCCATGGCCAAGGCGCCAGGGCGGAGTTTTATGCCCGCCTGGCCGCGAGAATTTCAGGACGTAAAAAATATGTCTCCAGCGTTGCCATGCCTGTCGAAGGTTACGACGTTGGTGCTTTCAGAGGGTTTTTTTACCGGGTGTTGGACCGTTTCTCCGAGAGGTTCGTGGATTGTTTTCTTGTTGTCTCTTCCGCTTTGGAGAGGGACATGATTCAGACTCACGGTGTGGCAGCAAAGAAGGTCGTCAAGATTTACAACGGCATTGAGACGGATCATTACAACCCTGATGCTCAGGAAGAAGGAAGGCGCGGGATTCGCCGGGAATTTTCGGTCAACGAAAGAGAGATTCTCATCGGTTCTTTGGGCCGCATGGTCTGGCAGAAGGGCTTCGAATATTTCGTCCGGGGCATTCCGGCCATCCTTCAAGAGATTCCAGAGGCAAAATTCATGCTGGTCGGTGAGGGACCACTGAGGCGAGATATGGAAAACCTGTCAGTTTCATTGAACATTCGCGATCAGCTTGTCTTTACAGGTTATCGCAGCGATATTAGAGACATGCTGTCTGCTATGGATGTTGTTGTAATTCCCTCTGTTCTCGAGGGGTTTCCGATGATTACACTGGAAGTCATGGCGATGGAAAAGCCGATTGTCGCAACGGCCATTGACGGCATTGCGGAGCAGATAGAGAATGGCAAGGAGGGCCTGCTTGTTGCACCCCAAAATCCTCAGGAGATTGTTCAAGCGGTCAAACGCCTGCTGAATGATCCAGACTATGCGCGCTTATTGGGTGCAAATGCCAGGACAAAAGTTATCAGGGAGTTTTCCGTACAGAAAATGATAACGCAAACAATCGACGTTTATGAAAAATTATGTCGCCGTTAGCCTTCGAAGATGAAAAAATTAATTGTCCTTATTGTCAAACGGTTAGCGGCTTTGATTTTCCTTTCTACAGCAGGTCCTATTACCACTGTCCATCCTGCGATTTGATCTTTAACGCACGCGAAAAAAATAGCGCATCTTCCGTGTCTTATTATCGGGATCATTATTTCGACGACTACGCCGAAGACCAAACATCGGGACAGCGGACTGATCTTTATCGTCATATCCTTCATCTTCTGGAAGGTTATCAAAAACCCGGTTCGCTTCTGGACGCGGGTTGCGGTTGCGGGTTTTTTCTAAAGGAGGCCAAAGAATCCGGCTGGAAAGTTGCGGGCGTGGATACTTCCCGGAAATCAATTGCCTTTGCCACGACTTTGGTCGGCGACGGCACTTTCTTTGACTCCTTGGACGATGTTCCCGCCAACAGTCATTTTGACGTCATTACCATGATCAATGTCCTGGATCACATGACCGATGCCTTTCGGCAACTCCAAAAGGCAAAGGATCTCCTGTCGCCCGGAGGTGTTCTCTATCTGCGTTTTCCCAGCGGCTCTTTCCATTCGTTCTTTGTGCGCCTTGCGTTAATGCTCCCATCCAAACAATGCATGAACCGGTTCCTTGTCTTCCATGAATATGCCTTTACCCCGTGGGCAATTACACGCATTCTCGATGAGATGGGGTTTGTCGATGTTAAGGTTTTCAATTCCTATATCACCGGCGGTAATTTCTCCAGCGCTAAGCTGTTGAGAAGCCTGATGGGGACCTCGTGCCGACTGCTGGAGAAGCTCTCCGGAGGGCGCTGGTTATGGGGGCCATCCCTGGAGGTCATCGTCTTCAAAGAAGCAGAGGTCTGCAAGTATTGAAAATATTGTTTGTTTCCGATGTTTCGATTCAGGAAGTCATCGGCGGCGCGGAGAGGGTTTTATTTGAACAGACAACCCGACTGGCCGAACGGGGGC
>JAHYJD010000128.1 GCA_019429365.1 Bacteroidales bacterium
TTATTAAAATAAAAGAGCGACCCAATGCCTGTAAGGACAATCGTGGCCGCCTTCGGGTTGCTGCTGCAGTGGGGGTTACCCCCGACACCCTCTTCAGGGTTGAAGCCCTGGTGAATGCGGGTGTTGACAGCGTGGTAATTGATACTGCCCACGGACACTCCAAAGGCGTGATGGAAATGGCCCGCAAGGTAAAAGCGCGTTTCCCGCAACTTGACTTGGTGGTGGGCAATGTGGCCACTTCCGATGCCGCCCGCGACCTTATGAAAGCAGATGTGGATGCCGTAAAAGTGGGCATAGGCCCAGGGAGTATTTGCACCACCCGCATAATTGCCGGTGTGGGCGTTCCTCAGCTTTCGGCTATTTATGAAGTAGCCAAAGCATTGAGAGGATCAGGAATTCCGGTCATTGCCGATGGCGGCATCAGGTATACCGGCGACATTGTAAAAGCTATTGCTGCAGGAGCCTCTTCCATTATGGCTGGCTCGCTCTTTGCCGGTGTAGAAGAATCGCCAGGCGAAACCATCATTTTCGAAGGAAGAAAATTCAAAACATACCGTGGCATGGGCTCCATCGAAGCCATGGCGCAGGGCTCCAAAGACCGCTACTTCCAGGATGTGGAAGACGATGTGAAAAAGCTGGTGCCCGAAGGTATTGTAGGCCGTGTGCCTTATAAAGGAACCCTTTCAGAGGTTGTGCACCAAATGGTGGGAGGCCTCAGGGCAGGCATGGGTTATTGTGGTGCCACGGATGTGAAGTTTCTGCAGGACAATGCGCGCTTTATGCGCATAACCAATGCCGGCATTCGCGAAAGCCATGTGCACGACGTGCAGATTACCCGTGAAGCCCCCAATTACAGCAGATAAAATTTTAACCGAATTTAATATAGGCACCCAAAAAGTGATTTTATGAAAAGACATTCGGCAGTTTTTCTTCTATTTCTTTTTCTGACAGGAATTCTTGCACCACTCATTGCGCAAGAAATTAGTGATCCGGTCCTGATTAAACTAAATGGGCGTTCGGTCACCCTGTCCGAATTTGAGTCGGCATATCGCAAAAACAACCTGAATATGCAGGTTGCCGACCCAAAATCTGTGGAAGAATACCTTGAACTTTATATAAACTTCAACCTTAAGGTGCTGGAAGCCATTAATATGGGAATGGATACCAATGCTGTGTTTCAGCGCGAACTGGCAGGTTACCGCGAGCAACTGGCTAAACCTTATCTCACCGATCAGCAGGTTACCGATCACCTCCTGCAGGAAGCTTACGAGCGCATGCAGTATGATATCCGTGCTTCGCACATACTGATAAACCTTGGTGAGCATGCCAGTCCGGCCGACACCCTGGCAGCCTGGCAGCGTATTACCCGTATCAGGGAGCGCATAATGAACGGCGAAGCCTTTGAAAAGATGGCTTCCGAAGAGTCTGATGATCCTTCAGCGCGCGATCAGCAAGCTACCGCCAACCGGCCGGCTATGCGCGGCAATGGCGGCGACCTGGGCTATTTTACCGTGCTCGATATGGTTTATCCTTTCGAAGCCGCAGCATACAATACGCCGGTGGGGCAAGTATCGCAGCCCGTCCGTTCTTCCTTTGGTTATCACCTCATTAAGGTTACTGATCGTTTGCCAGCTTTGGGCAGGGCGCATGTGGCGCACATTATGACCATTTTCCAGCCCGGCAGCGAGGCTGCCGAACAGGAATCGGCAAGGCAGCGAAGCCAGGAAATTTATGAACGCATTCTGGCTGGCGACGATTTTGGCGAAATGGCTTCCCAGTATTCAGAAGACCGTTCCTCGGCCCGTCGCAATGGAGAAATGCCGCCGTTTACCTCAAATCGTATGGTGCCAGAGTTTATAAAAGCCATTAGCCAGCTCAATGAACCGGGCGATATTTCCGAACCGGTGCGCACCCAGTTTGGCTGGCACATTATTAAACTGATTGAAAAAACACACCCGGGAGAATTCGAAGATGTGGCGCTTGAGCTGAAAAACCGCATCGCCCGAGACAGCCGTTCGCAGTTAAGTCAGCAGGTGGTCATCAGCCGTTTGAAAAAAGAATACGGTTTTAATGAAAACCCCCAGGCCCTCAGCGATTTTTTCACTGTGGTGGATGAATCGATCTTTGAGCGCAAGTGGGACCCCGAGCAAGCAGCCAGCCTTCAGGCCGAATTGTTCTCATTTGCCGGACATAAAGTTTATCAGCCGGCTTTCGCCGAATATCTCTCGAGAAGCCAGGCCATGCGAACACCCGAAGCCATCGAGACTTATGTGGGTGCCATGTACGAAAGCTTTGTAAACGAAAAGATTCTGTCCTACGAAGACAGCCAGCTCGAAAGCAAATACCCCGAGTTCAGGGCCATCATGAAGGAATACCACGATGGGATTCTTTTGTTTGAACTAACCGATAAACTGGTATGGACCCGCGCAGTGGAAGACAGCCTGGGTCTCAAAGAGTTTCTGGCAGAGCATCAGCAGGATTATATCTGGCCCGATCGACTCTCTGCCACCATTTACACCTTCAACGATAAGCGAATGGCCAGCAGGGCCCGCAGGGAGGTTAACCGCGCCCAGCGCCAGGGCCTCGACCACATCGCCGTACTCGAAAAGTTAAATGACACCTCTTCCCTGCATGCCACCGCCCGCAAAGGCACTTTCTCTGCCGAGGACGAAGAAGTTATTGCCAGGGCACAATGGAAAACAGGTGTGGGAAAACCCTTTGCCTGGAACGATAAATTTGTAATTGTGCATGTGCACGAGGTATTGCCCTCCCAGCCGAAAAAGCTCGAAGAAATCAGGGGCTTGCTAATTGCTGATTATCAAAATTTTCTTGAGAAGCAATGGGTAGAAGAATTGCGATCGAAATACCGTATTGAAGTGCATCGTCAACTGCTTCAGCAATTACGTTTTTAATGCCATGCAAATTACTAATGAGTATTCAATTTAAGAATTACAAATACTTACGTTCCATTTTCTTTGGCCTGCTAATAATGGTTTCAGCAGCAGGGATGTTTTTGACTTCATGTCAGAGGCCAGCTCCCTTAAGTGGTGAGCAGGCTGTAGCCCGGGTAAACAATGCTTTTCTTTACAAATCTGACCTGAAGCACTTGCTTCCTGTCAATACCTCGCCAGCCGACAGCGCCCTTATTGTTCAGCGCTATGTCGAAAATTGGGTCAGACAGCAGGTTTTTCTGAATGAGGCACTTAGAAACCTTTCTTCAGAAAACATGAATTTCGAAAGACAGATTGAAGAATACCGCAATTCCCTGATCATATTTTCTTATGAGAATCATCTCGTAGAACAGCAACTCGATACGCTGGTGACCGAAAAACAGCTGGCAGAATATTATGAAAAAAACAAGGCCGACTTCCGGCTCAGAAATAATATTGTGAAAGTCAATTACGTAAAACTTCCGCTCGATGCGCCTGATTTGGCGCAGTTTAGAAGGTTGTTCAGATCGGCCGATCCGGAGGAAACCGGTTTGCTCGAAGACTATTGCATGCAAAATGCGGCCACCTATTTTATCGATAGCGATACCTGGCTGATTTTCGGCGAGTTGCTTCGCGAACTTCCCTTGCAGGTGTCCAGTGCAGAAAACTACCTGCGGTCAAACAGGTTCGTTGAACTCTCCGACAATCACTTTCGCTACTTTATTAACTTCATCGATTATCAGTTGGTGGGAAGCGTTTCGCCCCTGGCCTTCGAGCGCGATAACATTAAAAGCATTATTCTTAACCGCCGAAAACACGAACTCATTAACCAGAAACGCAACCAGTTTTACCAGGAAGCTCTCAGTGGCAACCAGGTAGAGATCTTTTCAAATTAACACATTGCTTTTTTTCATAACCTAATCATTATAATGAAGAATTTCCAGATTTCCATTATCGCATTTTTTGCCGCCATTTTTTCTGCAGGACCCCTGGTTTCGCAGGAAAAAGTAATTATCGACCAGGTTATTGCAGTGGTAGGCAATAGCGCCATACTCGAATCGGATATTGTCAACCAGCGGCGTCAGTTGCTTGGGCAAGGCGTTGACCTGGGTGTAAACCCAGATTGCACCCTGCTCGATGATATGCTTTACCAAAAACTGCTTTATAACCAGGCCTTGCTCGACAGCCTCGAAGTGAGCGACGAGCAGGTGGAGCAGGTGCTCGATCGCAGGCTGCGTTTCTTTATTTCGCAAATCGGAAGCCGCGAAAAGCTGGAAGCTTATTACGGAAAAACCATAGATGAGCTTAAAGAAGAATTCCGCGATATTGTGCGCGAGCAAGAACTTGGCCAGCAAATGGAAGCAAAAATTACACGTAACGTAGCGGTAACCCCCTCCGAGGTGCGTAGTTTCTTCAGTCGCATCCCCGAAGACAGCATTCCAATGGTTGAAAGTGAAATTGTGATGGGGCAGATCGTTAAAATGCCACCGGTGCAACCCGAAGAAATTGCAAATATTAAGACCAGGCTAGAGGAATTCAGGCAAAGGGTAATTAACGGCGAAAGCTTCAATACCCTGGCTATTTTGTACTCCGAAGATCCGGGCTCAGCCCGCAGGGGAGGGGAGCTGGGTTTTTTTGGCAGGGGAGAACTGTATCCTGAGTTTGAAGCCGCTGCTTTCAGCTTGCGACCCGGAGAACTGTCAGAGATCATTGAAACCCAGGCCGGATATCATATTGTTCAAATGATTGAAAGAAGAGGAGAGCAGTTTAATGTTCGCCATATTTTGCTGCAGCCCAAGGTTTCACCAGTTGATCTGATGGCTGCCCGTCAGGAGCTTGACAGTATTCGTACACTTATTCAGAACGGAGAAATGACCTTTGAAGAAGCCGCATGGAAATTCTCCGACGATCCGGGAAAAATTAACCAGGGGCTCATGATCAATCAATATACCGGTACCACGCGTTTTCGCACCGAAGAAATTGAACCCAACCTTTTCTTTGTTATTGACCGCCTGGAAGTTGGCGATATCTCGTCACCGGTAGGTATGGTAACCGACGAAGGGCAGCAAGCATTTCGCATTGTAAAATTAATTAGCCGCACTGAGCCGCACCGGGCTAACCTGCAGCAGGATTACGACTTTATTCAGCAGCTTGCCCTGGAAGAAAAGAAAAGAAGAGCCACCCAGTCATGGATTAACCGACGCCTTCCAAACACCTATGTCTTCGTTCAAGAAAGATTTCTCGATTGCGATTTTGAACTCGATTGGGTGAAAAACCGTTAGCCTTACTAAAATTGATGCTATGCAATACAAGTCTGATGTAGAGGCACTCGATGCCCTTGCAGCGAAATATCATGATCTCCGTGAGGAAATCGCACAGGTTATCGTGGGTCAGGATGAAGTGGTTAAAAACGTGCTTATCAGCATTTTTAGTCGCGGGCATTGCCTGCTGGTTGGTGTGCCCGGACTGGCAAAAACCCTTTTGGTAAACACTATTGCCAGGGTGCTTGGCCTAAAATACAGCCGCATTCAGTTCACCCCCGACCTTATGCCCTCCGATATTATCGGCACGGAGATCCTTGACGAAACCCGAAACTTCAGGTTTATTAAGGGCCCCTTGTTTGCCAATATTATTTTGGCCGATGAGATCAACCGCACACCGCCCAAAACACAGTCGGCCCTGCTCGAAGCCATGCAGGAACGTTCGGTTACAGCTGCAGGGACTACCTATCGCCTCGACAATCCTTTCTTTGTACTTGCCACCCAGAACCCTATTGAGCAAGAGGGAACCTATCCCTTGCCTGAAGCTCAACTCGACCGGTTTATGTTCAATGTTTTGCTCGATTACCCTAGCTTCCAGGAAGAGCTCATGGTGGTAAAAAATACTACCTCCGACCGAAATGTCGACCTTAGGATTGTGCTTAGCGCAGAAGAGATTCTATTTTTTCAGGATCTGATTCGGAAAGTGCCGGTTACCGAAAATGTGATGGAGTATGCTGTAAACCTGGCTTCCAGAACCAGGCCCAATACTGCAGGTGCGCATAGCATTGCCAACGAGTATATTAGCTGGGGAGCAGGTCCAAGGGCATCACAATATCTTATTATCGGTGCCAAGGCGCATGCCGCCATTCATGGCAAGTATGCACCCGATATAGAAGATGTTAATGCCATTGCTTATTCCATCCTCAGGCACCGTATCGTAAGAAATTATAAGGCCGAAGCCGAAGGAGTAACGGTAGAGTCGATTGTCGATAAGCTCGTGGAATGATTTACTGGTTGAATTTCAACCGCTTCAGACCCTGTATATAAATTATTAAAAAAATCCCTTGCGGAATGCAGAAAAGTATTTAACTTTGCGTTCCCTTCGCAAGGGTAATCCCAGAACGATCTTTTTTAAAAATTACAACTTTTTATTTGTAAATAATAAAAAGTAATTACCTTTGCACTCCCCAAACGATGGGGCGTTCACTTGAAGGAAGTGAATAACGATCTTTGAATAAATTGGGAAAGCCAAATAAGTAGCGCAAAAAACAATACCCGTTGATAGACTTTAAGAGTTTATTTACGAACCAAAGAAGAATAAGAGTCAGGACAGTAGATTTGAATATTGTCTAGAGAGATTTAGAAACAATGGAGAGTTTGATCCTGGCTCAGGATGAACGCTAGCGGCAGGCTTAATACATGCAAGTC
>JAHYJD010000017.1 GCA_019429365.1 Bacteroidales bacterium
GGGAAGAGATCGTCAAGAATACGGCGCAGCAGGCCCCGGCGTTCGGGTTCGCGCCTTCTTTCCTGTCGCTCACGTGGACGGTCTTCTGGCGTGCCGAAGATTCGCTCCAGCAAGGTGGGTTCTGGCAGCTCTTCAAGAAACATAGGACAGTTCATGAGCTCCTGCAATTCTTCTGTAAGCGGTTCAAACTGCCCTGCAAGGTAGTGCCGTGTGCGGCTGTTTTGCAATATGCTTCCATGATAATCGGACCAGATGGGCACTGCTGAGCGTGAGGCACCAAAGGGCAGGGGATAGGTGCGGTTGAAAGCTGGATTTTCAAGTCCAACCCAAACACCGGTAACAAGGTTGGGGGTGTAACCCACAAACCAGCTGTCGCTGTTGCTGGTGGTGGTACCGGTTTTTCCGGCCAGGTCGTATTCGTAACCAATGCGCGAACGAATGGAAGCGGCCGTGCCCATATTTACCACACTTTTTAGCATATGGTTCATCATTAAGGCCGTTTCCTGGCTTATGACTGCTTCCTTTTGAATTTGACGGGGTGCTTCGTAAAGAACCTTGCCCTGGGCATCTTCCACTTTTAAAAGGTATACAGGTTCAACGGGGATACCTCCGTTCAAAAAAATGCCATAAGCACTGGTCAGGTCAATCACAGACACTTCGGCCGTGCCCAGCGCCAGCGAAGGCACGGCGGGCAGCCTGCCCCTGATGCCGGCAGCACGGGCCAGATTTATCACACCATCGAAGGTGGCATCTTCAATATATTTTGTCGAAACGGTATTGACCGAGCTGGTCAAAGCGCCCTGCATACTGTAATAACCTTCGTAAAGACCATCATGATTGGCAGGACTCCAGTTATCGTAGGCTTCGAAAACGGGTGCTTCGTTCGATACCATTTCGCAGGGATCGGTGCCATTTTCGAGGGCAGCTGCATACACAAAAGGCTTGAAGGCCGATCCAGCCTGCCGGCTCGAGCTAACCTGATCGTACTGAAAGAAACGAATGTTGTTGCCACCAATCCAGGCCTTCACATGTCCGTTGCGTGGGTCAAGGGAAACCATCCCACCATGCACTACCTTTTGCGATGCAAAAATGGAGTCCATTGGGCTAAGAGATACATTTTTTCCGCCCTCCCAGTCGAACACCAGGGTGTTAACAGGCTTTTCGAATGCTTCGGCAATGGCAGCTTCTCCAAGGCCCTGGTTTTTTAGCGACTGGTAACGCGGGGAGCGCTTCATTTCCTGGGTCAGTAAGGCCTTAACACGCTGAGGTGTAGCATTTCGGTAGTGGGCATCTGCAGCATCTTGCAGGGCTTTCATCTGCCGGGCAAATGCACGCTCGGCCACTATCTGCAAGTCGTAGTCAAGGGTGGTATAAACCTTCAGACCATCGGTGTAAAGATTATAATCGGTATTATGGTCCTGGTTGTAATCCCTGAGCCAATTTTGCAGGTCGAGCCTGAGCTTTTCGCGAAAATAGGGTGCAGGCCCATGCACATGTGAAAAAGGGCTGTAATCTATCTCAAGCGGAAGGCTTTTCAGCGAGTCGGCTGTTTGTGCTGAAAGGTGGCCGTACCTTTCCATTTGTGTAATGACCACGTTGCGGCGCTCCCGGGCGGCCTCGGGGTTGGTGCGGGGATTGAAAGTAGAGGTGGCTTTGAGCATGCCTACCAACGAAGCAGTTTCCTGGGCCGTTAGCTGGCGGGGATGTTTGCTGAAAAAGCGCTGTGAGCCGGCAGAAATACCAAACACATTTTCCCCGAAAGGGACCGTATTTAAATATAGGATAAGAATTTCGTCCTTAGAGTAAACTTTTTCGAGCCGACGTGCAATGATGCCTTCCCTGAACTTTTCGCCTACCAGCCAAATGGCGCCACGGCGCTGCCGCGGGAAAAGGTTCTTTGCCAGCTGGCGGGTAAGTGTGCTGCCACCACCGGCACTGCGCTGACCAAGTAAAATGTTTTTAACCAAAACGCGCCCCAGGCTGCGGTAATCGGTGCCACGATGCTCGTAAAAGCGCACATCTTCGGTCGAAAGCAAGGCAGGTACTACATATGGAGAAAGTTCAGCAAGGGAAACTGCCGTTCGGTCGTAAATGAAATATTTGCCCAGCAACTGTCCGCCACTGGCATAAACCTCGGCTGAGTTGTGGCTCTCGATGCTTTTCAGTGTTCGCAAATCGGGCAAGGGCCCAAAAAAGCCAAACCGCACCAGCAACTGCATTAACAGGAAGACAAATATGCCAAAACCTGCGGCCGACCCAACGGCAATAATTGCAATGCGCTTATATTTTCGCAGGTCGCTTTTTTTGATTTTAAACGTTTTCTTTCTTGTCATTTTTCCTCTTTACGGCTTATACCGAATCCTTCTTCATTAACAAATTAGCAACGAAAGGTTTTGATGCATATTACTTTCCACGAAAAGGGCAGGGCCTAAATAAAAAACAAGGCCACCCCTCCAACGCTGATCAGGGCACCCACCACCTCCTGCCAGCTAACCTTTTGTTTGAAGAAAATCATCGTAAATGGAATGATCAATATGGGTGTGATGGACATTATGGTGGAGGCAATGCCGGTGGCGGTGTTTTGCACGGCAATTAGCGATGCCGACACGCCCAAAAAAGGTCCGAATGTGGCGCCCAGCAGCATTAGCAGCATAGCTTTGCGGTGTTTCATGGCTTGGCCAACGGCCAGCCAGCGCCTGAAAAAGTGTATGATAATGGAAAATCCAACGATGCCTGCAATGACCCTGATCTGAGTGGCCGAAAATGGATCGTAATCGCCCATGCCGAATTTGCTCAGTACCAATCCGCTGGCCTGACCTACGGCACCTCCCAGTGCAAAAAGCAATCCCTTGGCAGGTATTTTCTCTGGCTGCTTTTTGTTTTTTTGTTTGTTAAAAATGACGAGGCTTATACCCGAAAGGGTGAGGCTCATGCCAATCACATTGAGCCACGAAAGCAGCTCACCCATGAGCAGCCAGCCGATTAATGCAGAGATGGGCGGCACCAGGGTCATTACGAGCATGGAAAGGCGCGAGCCAATTACCGTAAAAGCCTTAAACAGAAACAAATCGCCTATGACAAAACCGGCCAATCCCGACAGAAGCAACCAGAACCAGTTGTAGGCGGTGGCATCCATTGGGAAGAGCATGCCGCGGCGAATGTATGAAAAGAGGCTTAGAAGCACCAGGGCCATTACCAGCCTGATGATATTTACGGCTACACTGCCGACTTTTCGGCCAGCCGATTCAAATGCCAGGGAGGTAACCGTCCAGCAAACTGCTGTAAAAAGGGCGGCTAACTCACCAATGCGAAATTCCATACAATGAAAATTTGGCGCAAAGGTAACCGAAAAAAATTCACTCAGACGTTCTTTTCACGTGTGACCCACTGCCTGATCACATAAAGGAACTGCTTGCTGTAGTTTTCCATGAATTTGGGTCCAACGCCCTTAATCTTTTCCAGGTCTTCGTTTTCCGTAGGTTTTTTAATGCAGATACTGCGCAACACCATGTCGCTGCAAACCATAAAGGCGGGGATGTCGTTTTCTTCGGCCAGCTGGCGGCGGGTAAGCTTTAGTTTGTAGTAAAGGTCCTGATCGTCCTCTGGGATTTCAGGAACGTCTTTGTCCATCAATACATCGAGCAAAACAAATTCAGTAGGCAATTTACCTTGCAAATAGTCCTGCCCTTTGGCAGTAATTTTCAATACAGGGTAATTTTCCTCGTTCAAATTAACATTTTCTACCGCAATAAGGCCATTGTTGATCAAAATATCCAGCATGTCCGACAACTGGTCGCGGGTATAGCCAGGCAGCACCGAAAAAGTATATAACTTATTAAGGCTATGATTGATGGTGAAAGCCGACTTGTTGCCCTTGAGCACATCGATGGTTTTCTTAACGCCTAGCGGGAAAGGCAGCTCTGTTAAACTGAAAAGCACCAGTCGGGCAATGGTTTGTTCGTATTCCGACAAAAGGCTGTTTATCAACTCACTGTTGTTATTGTCTGTCATGGCCGTTTCGTTTTTTCGAAAAAAGGAATACGGTAAAATTAAGAAATTTTTCGAAAGATACTTTGGCATATGCTTAGATTAAATGGCTCTTTAATAAAAGAATAAGGCATAAATACGTAATCTTACCTATTAAAATTTAATTAAAACCCTCATGTTTTTGTATCACATTTATTACTTAACTTTGCCCGAATTTAATCACAAACACCAAACCCAAAAAAAGAAACAATGAAAAGATTTGCACTGGCAATGATTGCCGTATTTTTTTTCTTCGGCTGCGGCCAGCAACCTGCAACCCAGGAAGAAGTTGTAATTGAAACTTTTGAAATTGCTGAACTCATTTCCAATCCTATGGAGTATGAAGAGCAGGAAATTCGCATTGAAGGAATCATCAGCCACATTTGCCGCCACAGTGGCGAAAAAATGCGCGTAGCCGAAATTGATGGCGAAGGCCTTAGCATCCTGGTGATGCTTGGCGATTTTGCACCTCAGTTCAATCCCGAGTTTGAAGGACAGGAAGTTATCCTGACGGGAGTTCTGAAGACCACTATTCAAAACATCGACGCCCTGAATGAAGAACATGTACACGGCGAAGACGGCGAAGACTGCGACCATGAAGGTGAAGAACACGCCCATGAAGAAGGCCACGACGATTGCGAATCAACCCAGGAAGCCATTGCCAAAATGAAGGCCGCCGGCATTGACCCCGACATTGCCGCACATATCGAAATAACCAGCTTCGAGATAAAATAATTTCTCGAAACAAGAATCAAGACCGGCCCAAGGGGCCGGTTTTTTTTTGCATTTGTCTTTTACTAATTAATTTTGTGCAAATTTTACTTTTATGAATATTCGCAAGTTAAACCGTGCAGTCCATCGCGACCTGGGCTATTTCTTTTTCGGAATGGCCATTATTTACGGTCTTTCGGGCATTGCCCTAAACCACCGCCACCATTGGAACCCCAATTATATTATTACCCAGGAAAGCTACCAACTGGAAAAACCCAGCACGGAGCTGAGCGGAAAAAACCTCTCACTGCATTTTTTAGAACAGCTGGACGAAGAAGACAACTACCGCACACAAATTGTTACTGGCAGCAACCTGCGCATTTTTATTGAGGGCGGAAGCATTAACGTGGACTTGGTTAGCGGCAATGCCAACCTGGAGAAGATTCGCAAGCGCCCTGTGTTTCACGAGGTAAATTTCCTGCACTATAACACACCCCGAAAGCTCTGGACCTGGTTCAGCGATGCCTTTGCCGCAGGGCTTATTATTCTTGCCATCACCGGATTGTTTGTACTCAAAGGCAAAAACGGCATTACCCGCCGCGGCGCCTGGATCACCTCCGCCGGGGTTATCATTCCCATCGTGCTGCTGTATCTGTATCTGAACGCTTAAAGATTAAGGCAGCTGGCCTTCAGAAATTCCTTGGTTTTCAATATTCCTTCAATATGCCGGGCATCTAAAGGCGACATTCCAAGGTATTCTTTTCTGACGATGTTAATGCTTTCCACATCTCTGACCGCTTTTGTAGAAAATTTTTCGTAGGCGAGCAATGCGGCTGCACTGCGAAGAATATTGCCTTTTAGCCTAATGGTATGAGGCGAATATCTTGAAGGATGAATATGCAGATAATACAGCCGGTCATCAGATTGAACCAGGGTCCATAAGGAATGGTCAGATAATGTTACCTCCCTGAATTTCTTTTCGGATTTTTTTATCCATCCAAAATATGCTTCCTTTTCATAAACGCCTATACTCTTCAACTGCTCGCTGATTTCTATTGCTATTTCTCCAGGCTTGAGCTTCCCTGTATAAAAATCAGACAAAGAAGCGCCCATTACCTTTAGTTTTTTGCAAAGCTGCTTGAAATTCTCATCGTCCAATTTTTCATAAAAAAAAATCTCCCTGCATACAAAACCCAGGTGGTGTTTCCAGCCATTGAGCCAGACGGGGGCCGGTGTGCAGGAAGATTTCATAAAACGAAATTTACTATTCTATTTCTTTTTAAATTTTTGCGGCTTAATCATATTCTCCGGAAGCAGCAGTTCATCCAATTCCTCCTTGGTTAGCAGTTCTTTTTCGAGCACCAGGTCATACACCCCTTTGTTTTGTTCCAGGGCTTCTTTGGCCACAAGGGTGCAGGTTTCATAACCCAGCACGGGGTTTAGTGCCGTGACCAGCCCAATGCTGTTCATCACCATGCTGCGGCAATGCGCTTCGTTGGCGGTAATGTCCTTTACGCAGCGGTGCAAAAAGGTGGTCATGCCATTTTTCAGCATTTCAATACTCTGGAAAAGGCTTTGCACAATAATAGGTTCCATTACATTCAGCTCGAGCTGACCAGCCTCAGCCGCCAGGGTTACGGTCAGGTCGTTGCCAATTACCTTGAAAGCAATCTGGTTAACCACTTCTGGTATTACGGGGTTAACCTTGCCCGGCATAATGGAGGAGCCGGGCTGCATGGGCGGCAGGTTAATTTCGTTTAATCCGGCCCTGGGCCCCGAAGAAAGCAGGCGCAGGTCGTTAGAAATCTTCGACAGTTTTACGGCAAGGCGCTTTACGGCCGATGAGTACATGACAAAGGCCCCGGTATCCTGGGTGGCTTCCACCAGGTTGACTGCCAGTTTTACATCCATTCCGGTTATGCGCCTTAAATGGTCAATCACTTTTTCGCTGTACTCTGGCTCCGCATTTATGCCAGTTCCAATAGCCGTTCCGCCCATATTTACCTCCAGGAACAACCGGGCATTTTCATTCAGCCGGCTAATTTCCTCTTCGAGGGTGGTGGCATACGCGCCAAAGGTCTGTCCAAGGGTCATAGGCACGGCATCCTGCAGCTGGGTGCGGCCCATTTTAATGATATGTTCAAATTCCTTTTCCTTTCGGCGAAAGCCTTCAATAAGGCTTTCGAGCACCTCCACCAGCTTCTTGTTGCTGTTTATCAGGGCGATTTTAATGGCCGTGGGATAGGCATCGTTGGTCGATTGCGAAAGGTTTACGTGGTTATTGGGATGACAATACTGGTACTCGCCTTTTTCGTGCCCAAGAATTTCAAGGGCGCGGTTGGCGATCACTTCGTTGGCATTCATGTTGGTTGATGTGCCGGCACCGCCCTGAATCATATCCACCACAAAATGCTGGTGAAACTTCCCATTCATGATTTCGTGGCAAGCCCTCACAATAGCGTTGGCAATATTGGTGGGGAGCAATTCCAGGTCGTGATTGGCGCGTGCAGAAGCCATTTTCACTATGGCCAGGGCTTCAATCAGCAAGGGGAAAAAACTCAAGGTTACCCCGCTAATATTAAAGTTTTCGATGGCCCGCATGGTCTGTATTCCATAATATACTTCGTGCGGCACCTCGCGGTCGCCCAGCAGGTCATGCTCGCTGCGGGTGCGGCCCGACTCATATTGTGCCGCTACGTTTACCAGCCGGATATTACTCTGGCGCATGCGCCTGGAAATGATTTGAGAGATACGCAGAAAAACTTTCAAAGCCACTTGGGGGTGTGTTTCAAACATGGCCTTGAAGCGCTTGCCGCTCATGCAAAGCACGTGGGTGTTTTTCAGGGCACGGGCGTTGGTGCTGTGAGGCGCATCGGAGATCATAGTGCCCTCTCCCAGAAAGTCGAACCTTCCGAAAAAAGACAGGCGCTTTTCTTCCCCGTAAGGGGTGCGCTTAAAAAGTTCCACCTCGCCATCATGAATCAGGTATAGGAACTTTTGCCCGGGTGCATTTTCAGAAAACAGCATCTCGCCAGCTTTAAAATGCTTGCTTTCAACCTCGCTGCAAAAATGATCCAGTTCAACATCGTTCAGGTCGCGGAACAACTCCACACCTTTGAGGAAAATTTTTATCTCTTCGGGTTTCATTACAGGAAGGTTTTTGTGAATATTTTGGGTTAATGATACTGCTCAATAGTCTGGCAAAGATACTACCTTATTATCACGGGCGCCCAATTGCAGCCGCTTAAGTTGGGCGCCAAAAAGCTTTTGCCTTTTGTTTTGGTTTTTGCCTGCGGCAAGCGGTTTTTTTCGGAAATTTGCAGGATAAAAAATCCAATACATTATTATGAGCGACGACAAGAAGATCATTTTCTCCATGGTGGGCGTGAGCAAAGTTTTTCCGCCCAACAACAAACAGGTGCTGAAGGATATTTACCTGTCCTTTTTTTATGGGGCCAAAATCGGCATCATTGGTTTAAACGGATCGGGTAAATCGACCCTGATGCGCATTATAGCAGGAGAGGAAAAATCTTTTCAGGGAGAGGTGGTCTTTTCTCCGGGTTACTCTGTTGGGTATTTGCCGCAGGAACCCATTCTCGACAACAGCAGGACAGTTCGGGAGATTGTGGAGGAAGGCGTGCAGGAACTGGTAAATGTATTGAAGGAATATGAGGAGGTAAACCTGAAGTTTGCCGAGCCCATGACCGACGATGAGATGAACGGGTTGATCATGCGTCAGGGCGAACTTTCCGACCTGATTGAGCAACACAACGGCTGGGACCTCGACAGCCGCCTGGAGCGGGCTATGGACGCCCTGCGTTGCCCCGAACCCGACACCCCGGTGCTGAACCTGAGTGGCGGAGAGAAACGCCGTGTGGCCCTTTGTCGCTTGCTGCTTAAGGAACCCGACATTTTGCTGCTCGACGAGCCAACCAACCATCTCGATGCTGAGAGTGTAGAGTGGCTCGAATTGCACCTGAAACAATACAAAGGCACCGTAATTGCCATTACCCACGACCGCTATTTTCTCGACAATGTGGCAGGCTGGATTCTTGAACTTGACAGGGGAGAGGGCATTCCCTGGAAAGGAAATTACAGCTCATGGCTCGAACAAAAGGCCAGGCGCCTGGAAATGGAAGAAAAATCGGAAAGCAAACGGCGCAAAACCCTTGAGCGAGAACTCGAGTGGGTGCGTATGAGTCCAAAGGGGCGCCATGCCAAAGCCAAGGCCAGGCTCAGCGCCTACGACCGCATGCTCAACGAGGATGTGAAACAAAAAGAAGAACGTCTGGAGATATTTATCCCCAACGGCCCCCGGCTGGGTAACAAAGTGATTGAAGCCCATGGCGTAAGCAAGGCCTTTGGCGACAAACTCCTTTTCGAAAACCTTGAATTCTCGCTCCCCCCAGCTGGTATTGTAGGTATTATCGGGCCTAATGGTGCCGGAAAAACCACCCTGTTTCGCATGATTATGAACCAGGTGAAGGCTGATAATGGCTCATTCAGCGTGGGCGAAACCGTGAAGATCAGCTATGTGGACCAGACCCACACAGAAATCGATCCGGAAAAGAGTGTCTGGGAAGTCATCTCTGGCGGCCACGAGCTGATAAACCTTTCGGGAAGGAGCATGAACAGCCGTGCCTATGTGGCCCGGTTCAACTTCAGCGGGGCCGACCAGGGCAAAAAGTGTGGCGTGCTGTCGGGTGGCGAACGAAACCGCCTGCACCTGGCCATGACCCTGAAAAGCGAAGCCAACGTTTTGCTGCTCGATGAGCCTACCAACGACATTGACGTTAACACCCTCAGGGCCTTGGAAGAAGGGCTGGAAAACTTTGCAGGATGCGCCGTGATTATTACCCACGACCGTTGGTTTCTCGATCGCGTGGCAACCCATATTCTGGCATTTGAAGGCGACTCACAGGTGTATTTCTTCGAAGGAAGTTACTCAGAATACGAAGAGAATAAAAAGAAAAGGCTGGGCGATAGCGGGCCGGGAAGAATCCGTTACCGTAAACTCAAAGTTGACTAAGACTGTCCAGCATAGGAAGCCGGATTGTAAGGAACACGCTGGTTGCGCCTGGTATCAGGTATAAGCAGGATGATCAGGGAAAGAATCAGGAGCACAGTGCCGGAAATGAAAAGGTAAATACCGTGAAACTGATCCCAATACCATCCTTTTGAAAACGTGAGGAAAAATTTGTCATAAATCAAATGCAGAATGGGGAACTCAATCTTCCAGATTAAGGAAGTGACAATATCCACGAAAGTGATCACGATCATGGCAAAAAAACCCACAATGTAAGCCGATAGGACCACAGCCGTTTTTGCGAAAGACACCAGCCATTGCAATGGGTTAATTTCTTTGAATAATGCCGCCTCGAAAGCAACCTTGCCAGTAAGCCAAAGGGTGAGCAACAAAATAAAGGATGCAATAAATATAAGGGCACTGACCTTCTTCATAAAAACCTGTATACTAGGAAAAAATAAAAAATTAGATCACAGGGTGCTAAAACTGAAACCGCTAAATTAAAAAAATTGTACTTTGCAAAGGCATTTTTTTTCAAAGAGCCGGAATAATAAGAATTTAAGTTAAGCGCATTTATAAGTGAAACGCGGTTTTATCGCATTTTCAATTTTGTAACTTTGTAAATTCAAAAAAATAAAAAATGACAGATTTGAGGAAACTGGAATCAGTTGCTAGTCAGCTCAGAAGGGATGTTTTACGCATGGTACATGCGGTTAAATCGGGGCACCCCGGCGCACCACTGGGCTGTGCCGAATTCCTTTCGGCCATGTATTTTTCGGTATTGAGGCATTCGCCCGACTTCGACATGGATGGAAAGGGGCAGGACCTGTTTTTCCTTTCAAACGGGCATTTATCGGCTGGCTGGTACAGCGTGCTGGCCCGCAGTGGATATTTCGAAGTGGCAGAACTGGGCACTTTCCGCAAGATTAACAGCCGTCTTCAGGGCCACCCGGCCACCGAAGAAAACCTTCCGGGCGTGAGGGTAGCCAGTGGTTCGTTGGGCCAGGGCCTTAGTGTAGCCAATGGGGCTGCACTGGCAAAAAAACTTAACCACGACCCGAACCTGGTATATTGCCTGCTGGGCGATGGGGAGCTGCAGGAGGGCCAAATATGGGAAGCCGCTATGTTTGCCGCCGGAAAAAATATTGACAACCTGATTGCCGTTGTTGATTACAACGGGCAGCAAATTGATGGGCCAGTGGATGAAGTAATGCCGCTGGGCGACCTCCATGCTAAGTGGAAATCGTTTGGGTGGCAGGTGCTCGAGATGGACGGCAACGTGCTGGAGCAGGTGCTGGAAACCATGGATCAGGCAAAGAGATTGTGCGGTCAGGGCAAACCTGTTGTCATCCTAATGAAAACCATTATGGGCAAGGGTGTGGACTTTATGGAAGGCTCGCACAAATGGCACGGCAGCCCACCCAACGATGAGCAGCTGGCAAAAGCACTTGCCCAACTTGAAGAAACACTTGGCGACTACTGATACTTTTTGAAATATTTAAACATTCTCACCGATAGTGAAAAAAATCCTGATCATATGTTTGCTGGTCTTGGGTATTCCTTTGGTTTTTTCGGGAAAGGCCAGGGCACAGCATGCATCGCCCCCCCTGACCAGGATATTGGTTTTGTATGATGCTTCGCAAAGCATGCTTGCCCGCTGGCAAAGCGACACCCGCATGAATATTGCACGCAACGTACTTACCAACCTGCTCGACAGCCTTGAAACCGTCGACAATCTGGAAGTAGCACTAAGGGTGTTCGGACACCAGAAACGCTACCCCCCGCAAGACTGCAGCGACACCAGGCTGGAAGTGCCTTTCGGACCTGATGGCATCGGTAAAATCAGACAAAGGCTGCGCAGCATTCAGCCCCGTGGCACCACACCCATTGCCGCCTCTTTGCAAAGCGCTGCCGATGACTTTCCGCCCTGCGCCAACTGTCGCAACATTATCATTTTAATTACCGACGGTTTGGAAGAGTGTGGAGGAGATCCCTGCGCCGTGTCACAGGACCTGCAGAAAAAGGGCATTTTCCTAAAACCCTATGTAATTGGCATTGGTCGCGACTTCAGCGATGCGTTCGATTGTGTAGGCCATTATTTCGATGCCTCCACCGAGTCGGGCTTCAAGGCAAGCCTAAACGTAATCATTTCGCAGGTGCTTGGCAAAACTAGCTCGCAAATTAATCTGCTGGACATGAGCGGCAGGCCTGCCGAGACCAATGTGGCGGTTTCATTTTTCGACCAGGATACCGGAAGACCGCTCGAAAGCATTATACACACCCTAAACCACCGAGGATTGCCCGACACGGTGTTCTTTCTAAACCCTTACATTAACTACAAAATGGTGGTCCACACCACCCCAAGGGTCGAACTTCGGAATATAAAAATCCAATCGGGCAGACACAATGTGGTTGCTGTCGACGCACCTCAGGGCATTATGAACGTAAGAACAGCAGGCCAGGTGTCGATGAACTACCAGGCCATTGTCAGAAAAGCCGGTGAGAATGAAACCCTTAAAATACAGCAACTTGGCAATAACGAGAAATACCTGGTAGGCAAATACGACATTGAGGTGCTTTCATTGCCAAGAGTTGTGGTCAAAGACGTTGAAATCAGGCAAAGCCATACCACCAATGTGGAAATCCCGCAGCCGGGCATTGCCGTAATTAGACTTCAGGCACCCGGATTCGCCAATATCTTGCAGGAAACCGAACAAGGACTTACACACGTTTACTCGCTGCGCGAAACTGTGGCCAATGAAACCATTTACCTGCAGCCCGGAAGCTACAGGCTGGTTTACCGCTCAAGGGTTTCGAGCAATACGGCATTTTCTTCCGAAAGACGATTCAGAATAGAACCAGGTCAAACTGTAAGGGTCGATGTTAACTGATTAAAAAATAATTTTAAACCAAGTATAATGAAGGAATACACTTACACAGAAAAGAAAGATACCCGTTCAGGATTTGGAGCTGGCTTGCTGGAGGTTGGCCGCCGTAACCCCAACGTGGTGGCATTGTGTGCCGACCTTATCGGATCTCTAAAGATGAACGACTTCATTAAAGAATTTCCCGAAAGGTTCTTCCAGGTGGGCATTGCCGAAGCCAATATGATGGGCATAGCCGCCGGCCTCACCATTGGCGGAAAAATACCCTATACCGGGACTTTTGCCAACTTCAGCACTGGCAGGGTGTACGACCAGATACGCCAAAGCATTGCCTATTCTGAAAAGAACGTAAAAATTTGTGCTTCGCACGCAGGCCTGACCTTGGGGGAAGATGGGGCAACCCACCAGATACTGGAAGACGTTGGCATGATGAAAATGCTTCCTAACATGACGGTGATCGTGCCATGCGATTACAATCAAACCAAGGCTGCCACCATTGCCATTGCCGATTACCAAGGACCGGTTTACCTGAGGTTTGGGCGTCCGGCAGTCCCCATTTTCACCCCGGCCGACGAGCCTTTTGTGATCGGTAAAGCCTTGACGCTCAACGAGGGGGCCGATGTAAGTATTTTAGCCTGTGGCCACTTGGTATGGGAAGCCCTCGAAGCGGGCAAGGAACTTTACAAAGAAGGTATTAGCGCCGAAATTATAAATGTGCACACCATTAAACCTTTGGATAAAGAAACCATCTTAAATTCAATAAGAAAAACCGGTTGTGCCGTTACGGCAGAAGAGCATCAGGTGAATGGCGGCCTTGGCGAATCGGTTGCCCGCCTGCTGGCCGAAAACTACCCGGCACCTTTGGAGCTGATTGGCGTAAACGATCGCTTTGGTGAAAGTGGAACCCCTGCACAACTGATGGAGAAATATGGGCTGAATGCGGCAAGTATTGTGAAAGCCGCCAGAAAAGTGTTGAACAGAAAGTCTTAGTAACGGTAAAGAATGGTGCATTATTCTGACGAAGAATTGTTAAAGCGCTTCAGCCAGTCGGATAATCCGGGGTATGCGTTTGATCTGATTGTCAGAAAGTACCAGGAACAGGTGTATTGGCACATACGAAGGCTGGTTATCGTTCATGAAGATGCCAGCGACATTGCACAGGATGTCTTTATCAAGGCCTGGAAAGCCCTGCCGGAATTCAGGGGCGATTCGGGCCTTTTCACTTGGCTTTACCGCATCGCCACCAACGAAGCCCTGTCTTTCCTTAAAAAAAAGAGAAAACGCTTTTTTTTGCCCATGGAGGATGTGGAGCAACAACTCAGCAATGCGCTCGAAACCGATGCCTGGTTCGATGGAAATGATATTGAAAAGAAAGTTCAGAAAGCCATCCTGAGCCTGCCAGAAAAACAAAGGGTAGTGTTCAACCTGCGCTACTACGATGAAATGAAATACGAAGAAATGTCGCGCATTCTGGATACTTCTGAAGGAGCCCTGAAGGCTTCCTACCACCATGCGGCAAAAAAAATTGAGAAAATTCTCACTTCCTGATTAAACCATTGATATTTATTGCAATCTAAAAACCAAAATGCCCAAAGGAATGACAAAAAATAAAGATGAAATAACCCGCGAATTACAAGAACTAGGCCTCAGCCGCCTTGCTTCGCAAATGAAAGAGGAGTCCGGCTTCGGAGTTCCCCAGGGGTATTTCGATGGCTTTTCCGCATCCGTAAGGCAAAAAATTGACGCCTCACGACAGAAAGAGCCTGCTACCAAAGCCAGGTTTTTCAGCCTGCGTGCCGCTGTCAGCATGGCTGCCACCTTCCTGGTGCTCATCGGGTTGGGGGTTAGTTTTCTGCTTTTACGCGAGGGCAAAGAGGAGGGCTTGTTCAGCGATTTCGACGACCAGATTTTTGATGAATACTTTGCCCGTGCCACCGAATTCGACCGTGCCATGTTTTACGACCTGATTCTCGACACTGAAGTGGCCGATTCAAAGTCAGCCCAGGCTGCCAGCCAGGCCGAGGAAGACTTTTTTGTTGAGTACCTGCTCGATGCTGCACAATATTATGGCATTGAACCCACAGAACTGATCATACAAAACGGAAATGACAACAGGCACTAAAAATATTAAAATGAAACGATTATCATTGTTACTGTTGCTTTTGTTATTTGTGCTGCCATCTTTTTTGGCGCATAACGGACAAGCCCTGGCGCAGGACTCCCGAATGGATGTAATCGAATCCAGGCGCATTGCCTTTCTTACGGAAAGAATGTCGCTGACGCCCGAAGAGGCCCGTGCATTCTGGCCCCTTTACAACGAATACAATAAAAATCGGGATGACCTTACCAACAGCCATCGCAATAAATGGCCCGATGCCAAGGTAGCCTCCATGGGCAACGACGAAGCCGGCAGGTATGCCGAAGACCTGGTGTTGCACATGGAACGCTCCGCAAACATAAAGAGGGAATACCACGAGAAACTGAAACGTATCCTCCCGGCAAAAAAAATTGCCCTGCTTTACGAAGCAGAGCGTGATTTTAACCGCATGCTTTTTCAGGAGGCCAGGCGCCGAAGCAGAGAAAGCAACGAGAGTGGACGTTAAAGGATTTTGCTTCCATTAAAATCCCGGTTCCCAGAGGGGGGATTACCCCTTATTCCCCTTTGCCTGCGTATAAACTAAATTTTTGGTTTGTGCGCAGGTTTTTTTTATATGACTTCCAGTGCATATTTCTTAACCCAGCCAACATTGCCATTGGCAAGCCTTACTTCGTACCATTCGCCCAGTTCGCTGGTAATGCGGGCCTTGCTGCCTTCATGAATCACAAAAAGGTCGGGACTGGCTTCGCCAGGCGAACTTTTTGCCGTGGCCCTCGGCACCATTACAATAGCGTCTTTGCGCTTGTATGTATTTGAATACTGTGCACGGACTGCAGCAAGGCTAACCACCATTGCCACTGCAAATATCAGCGAAACACCAAAAGCGGTTTTTTTCATGCCCCGTGTCCGGGAAAAGAAAAAGGCACCCATGGCCGCAAGAAATCCCAGCAGTAAAAAAATAATCATCCACGACCAGCCATCCACGCTGAGTTTACTGTAAAAGTTTTTCCACCACCTTTCATAAAATATCAACGGAACAGGATTGATGCGATCGATGGTTCGGGTGCGGGCCACTTCCAGGTTGAATAGCGAATTTTCATCAGAAGGCTTGAGCTTCAGCGCACGCTCATAATTCAGAATGGCAGCACCAAAAAGATTTTCCTTAAAATATGCATTACCCAGATTGTAATATAGCTCATGAGATTCAAGTTCTTGTTCAATAACCGACTCGTAAAGCTCAATGGCATAAGAATATTGTCCGTTCACATAAGCCTCATTGGCCTGCCGGATAAGTTCCTCAGGAGAAGCCTTCAAAAGGAGAGGGGATAAGAAAAGCAATCCGGACAACCACCATACCAGTTTTTTCATATTGCTAAAACTTTTTGTACTTCAATTCCTTTTCGAGGGTAACAATGGTATCGAGAGCCCGTTGATAGGTTTCGTCCATACGGGTTTGAGGCGAACCCGGGGCGAACCTGGCAAACTCGCATTCATTCAGCGTTTCAAGAAACTTGCCAGCCATTTCTTCCGGTACTCCCTTTTGCCCAAAGACTTCCGAAACCTGCTCCTTGTTCAACCTGGAAACCGGTATGCTGAGTTTGTCGGAAAGGTAACCCCACAGCGCCCTGAAAATCTCATCGTAAAACTCAGCGCTATTGCCGCTTTTAAGAAAAGCGCCCGCCTTTTTCAGGCGTTTCCGGGCCATTTTCTGCGCTTTGCGGTTGCGCAGTAAGGCGGTATTGCTCTGCAAGCGAATATGCCTCCTCCAATAGACCAAAAAGAAGGCAAACAAGAAAACGGGCCCAATAAGCAAGAACCAGAATAGCTTGCTGCGAAAGAACAAACTGCCTTTGGGCTGAAGGTAAAAAATAGTGTTATTGATAAAACGTATGTCGGATGCAAGGTACTGCACGTCTTCCTGCCTGGCGGCTCCAGAACCTTCACCAGTGGCTGTATCGGTACCAGTAACCGTAAGAGAATACGCCGGGCTCGAGCGCGTCACATAGCGACTGGCGGCGGGGTCAAAAAAGCTGAACTGTATGGGAGGGATCTCAAACGTGCCTCCTGTGCGCGGTATAAGCAGGTACTCATACTGCCGGCTGCCCGACACTCCGCTGGCCGAAATGCGAATATTGTCTGTGATGTTTGGATCGAAGGCTTCCAGGTTGGCAGGAAATTGGATCTCGGGCTTTTCGAGCATACGAAGGTTTCCGGAACCATTAATGGTAAGCGTCAGTGTCACAGGTTCATTCACATTGACTTCCAGTGGACTAAGCCCGGTGTTCAGTTCAAAGCTGCCCACCATTCCCCTGAATGAGGGCGGACGGTTTTGTGCGGGCAGCGCCCTTACGTTTACACGCACCTGGTTAGAACGCAGGTTTCGCTCCACATTCTGAAATCCGCCAAAAGGCGAACCGCCAAAAAACTCATCGAGCAGGCTCCCGCTGCGGCGGGGCGCACTGACCCTGACCAGGGTTTGCATATCGAGTGGCTCTATGCTCAGTTCACCGGACCTTTGCGGGAAAAGCACTACCTGTCGTATGGTAGCTACATTGTAACGCTGGCCATCAATAACTTCTTCGGTAACCTGTGGCTGGCCCGATGGGGTTACATCCTCGGCCCAAAAGCCTTGGTAGGCTGGTAGTTTTTCAATGCTGTACTGCGACACCACCACCCGGGTATAAAGCTTGTATGTTAAGGTAACGGCCTGTCCCTGGTAAGGATTAGCGTTGCTTACCACCGCCCTAAGATAGATATCGCGGTCGCTCACACCCTGCGCGGCAGGAGCTTGTTGCTGGCCTGGAGCTGGAGCTGAAGGCTGGGCGCCCCGGGCTGCCTGACCAGAAACCCTGATGGAAAGCTCGTTGGAGCTAAAATTCCTTCCTTCAACGGTAATGGTTGCTCCAGGAATGTTAAAGGAACCTTCTCTGGTAGCTTCAAGAATATAGGTAAAGGAAAAATTTTCTGAATGGGTTACCTGTCCGTTAATGATTTGTGTGGACGAGCTTGAAGACTGGTTAGGACCCGAAAGCACACGGAACTCGCCAAAAGCGGGTCCGTTGAAACTGGCTGGCCGCTTATTGGCGGAATAGACCACCCGAAATCGCTCACCCACCGCGACCTGCGAGGGAGCTGAAGCAGTGAAGCTTGGCTCACTGGCCAAAACGGGCAGCCACATGAACAGGCTAAAGAGCCAAATAATCAAGGTCTTCTTTTTCATGGGTACTGCATTTACCATTCTCTTTCCTGACGAACAGGCGCTCGCTGCGTCTGGTCACGCTTCAGGTCTTCCTGCACGTTCTGTTCCTTCTGGTTCAGCGCATCCAGAATCCTTTCGGCATCCTGGGGCGAAATCTGATCAGGACGGGGCTGCTGCTGTGGCTGTTGCTGCTGATCCTCCGACTGATCCTGGTCCTGATTCTTATTCTTATTTTGTTCCTGTTCCTGGTCTTGATCATCGTCTCCTTCGCCTTCCGGGTCCTGCGGGGGCTGTTCCTGCAAAAGCCGCATGGCATAGGCCAGGTTGTGACGGGTCTGTTCATCATCGGGATTTATGCGCAATGCATTCTTGTAGGCATCTACACTTTCGGCATATTTTTGCGATTGTATATGCGTATTTCCCAGGTTGTGATATGCGAAGGCTTTTTCGCGCTCGCCGGGGGCAAACTGCGAAAGCCCCCCAAATATTTCGGCCGCCTCGTCGAAACGCCCTTGCCGATACAAGGCATTTCCCAGGTTGAACATCCCTTTAATGTTTTGCGGGTTTTCTTCGAGCGACTGCCGGTAGCGTATTTCAGCATCATTAAACTTTTCGTCCTGGTAAAGTTTGTTGCCCTGCCGCAAATTGCGTCGCTCCTGGGCTTGTACCATTACAGGCAGCACCAAAATCATGACCAGAATAACCAGCGTTAACCGTTTCATATTTTTTAAAGTAATGCTAAAAATCAACCAAACAATTTGATCTTTTCCAGCCACTTGTTCTTTCTTTCAAAAATAAAAATCTCCAGCAAAAGAAACAAGAGTGCCAGTGCCACAAAATAATGATAGCGGCTCTGGTAGTCGGCAAATACCATGGTTTCAAAGGTATCCTTTTCCACCTTCCTTATTTCATCGAGGATGCTGTTGAGGCCCATATCGGCCCCTGTGCCATGCCTGAAAACCCCTCCCGTGGCTTCTGCAATGGCCCTAAGGGTGACTTCGTCGTAACGCGACACCACAGTATTTCCCTGGTTGTCGCGCAAAAAACCCGAAAGCTGGTTGTTGCGGTACACCGGTATTGGCGCTCCGGCCTGGGTACCAATACCCACAGTATGAATGGTTACACCGCTCTGGGCTGCAAGGCGGGCCTGCACCAAGGGGTCGTCAAGATGGTTTTCGCCATCGCTGATAATGATTACCACTTTGTTCTGAAGATCTTCGCCCGAAAAGGAGGCCATGGCCCGTTCAATGGCACTGCCAATGGCGGTTCCCTGAACCGATACTGAATTGGTGGTTACCGTTCGTAACATCATTTTTGCGGCAGAATGGTCGGTGGTGACAGGCACCTGGGTAATGGCATGGCCAGCAAACACCACCAGTCCGACCCTGTCATTTTCGAGCCGATCTATCAGCCTGGAAACGGCCATTTTTGCACGCTCCAACCTGTTTGGGCGTATATCTTCGGCAAGCATGCTGCGACTCACATCCAAGGCAATGATCACATCTATCCCTTCGCGCCTGGCTTCCTGCATGCGGCTTCCCACCAACGGGTTGGCCAGGGCAAGCACCAGCATGGAAAAAGCCACCAGCAACAACATGAATTTTATCCATGGCCTGCGCACGGAGCGCCAAGGCATCAGCGAGCGTACAACATGGTCTTGCCCAAACCGCTTAAGGGCCCTTCGGCGAAAATGCCACGAAATCCAGAAAAGCACCAGCAGCAGCGGAATGAGCGCCAGAAGATAAAAATACTGTGGGTTTTCAAATCTTAATATTTCCATAAACCAGGACTCCTTTTATCAGGGATTGGTTTTAAGCCAGGTGTTTCTCAAAACAAGTTCAAGCCCCAGCAATAAAAACGCCAGCAACACCAGGGGCAGGTATTCATCGGTTTTGCGCGTGTACTCGGTCACATCAATCCGGGTTCGCTCCAGCTGGTCAATCTCTTCATAAATTTCCTGGAGTTTGCTTTGGCTGTCGGCCCAGTAATAGCTGCCGCCGGTCATTTCGGCCATTTGCTGAAGCAGTTCTTCATCCACCGGTATTTCTACCTGTCGGTACTGCACACCCAGCGGGGTCTGAAAAGGGTAGGGGACACTGCCCTTGCTGCCAACCCCAATGGTATAAACCCTAATGCCATACACACTGGCAATCTCGGCTGCAGTAAGCGGGTCAATTACGCCAGCATTGTTGATACCATCTGTGAGCAGAATAACTACTTTGCTAATGGCCTGACTTTCGCGCAAGCGGTTAAGTGAAGTGGCCAGGCCATCGCCAATGGCTGTGCCATCCTCAACCATACCTGTTTTTACACCCGATGCCAGCTCCTTAAGCAGCACATGGTCTGTCGTTAAGGGACAAAGGGTAAAACTTTCGCCACTGAAAACGGTCATGCCCAGGCGGTCTGTCGGGCGCATTTCAATAAATTCGAGGGCAGTTTGCTTGGCGGCTTCCAGGCGGTTGGGTCTGAAATCCTCAGCCAGCATCGAGCCCGAAATATCCAGTGCAATCATTATGTCGATACCTTCTACGCTCACATCCTGCGAACGAGAAGAAGACTGTGGCCGGGCCAGCGCCACAATGAGAAGGGCCATTACCAGCATACGCAGCAGAAAAGGCAAATGTATCAACCGAAGCCTGAAACTTTTTCTGACTCCTTTTACAAAAGCCGAATGCGCAAATCGTATGTCGGAGCTGTAATCGCGCTGCTTCCATATATACCATGCCACAAGTAGCGGAATAACCGCCAGCAGCAGCAGAAAAGGCTTATATGCAAAAGTTATATCCACAAGATCCTCTGATTCATTTAAATACCTCTTTTTACTCTAATCTATGGTTGTTCGCCGGTTTTCCCCTTGTTTCCCTCTTTTGAAGGCGGCGGGATATTGCGTTTTACAAACTCCAGCGCCAGGTCCATACATTCTTCATTCTGCTGCGCCTGGGGCTGGTAGCGGGCAAACTTCACCAGGTCGGCGAGTTCCAGAATATACCTGAGCCATTCAAGTTGTTCTTCCTCCTTCAGTTGGGCCGGCATCGCCTGAAAAATCTCAGCCGAGGTCATTTCAAGTGCAATAATTCCGAAACGTTTTTCAAGATACATTCGCAAAATGAAAGTCAATTCGCTGTGATAAAGCTTTACTTTACCATTCTGCCATAACTTTTTATTTTTCAAACTTTCAAGGCTGGATATGGCTGCAATATGAGCAGGAATTTCGGGCTTCTCCCAAATACTTTCTGCTGCGGGTCTGGCTTTGCGCTTTTTGAAGTATCGCCAAAAAAGCCAGGCAAGCAGTGCCAACACAAAACCGGCCAGCAACCAGGGAAACACTTCGGCCAGGGTAACAGGAACCTTGAAAATCGGTTTTATGTCATAAGGAACGGCATCTTCAGCCAGTTCAGGAGCCTGCACTTGTAACAACAGGGGTTCTGATTCGACAAGCAATGAGTCCCCATTTATGGCCAGCAAAAATGGTGCAGGGGCAATGGCAATGAAACCAGGCTCCCAGGCAGTGATAAGCAGTTGCTGCGCCAGGGTATATTGCTGTCCATCGGCCGAAAGGGTATCAATACGACCGAAGGAAAGGACTTCAATTTGTTTTGCCAGACTATCTGAAAAGGCCGGCCAATGCACTGTACTTTGTGCCGGTGCATCCAATTCGATAAAAAAGCCGGCCCGCTGCCCTATTTTTATGGAGTCGGGCTCCAGCCTGACCCTGACTTGCGGAGAACTGGCTGAAACGAATCCTGCCTGCACGAAAGCAAATACCAGAACAAGCTTGAAAGCCCTGGTCAGCAAAAGCGGATAATATTTTAACTTATTAATATTCGGCATGTTATCCTAATTACTCCTTTTTCTGAAAAGATTCATCAGCGGTGGAACATAATCGCGATTGGTAGGAATGCTCACCAAGTCGACACCTGCTTTGGTGAAAGTGGTTTTCAGAAATCTTTCCTGCTCTTGGTTCCACTGCTTCACTTTTTCCTGCACCTCTTTGCTAGAAGTGTCTATCCAGTATGTTTTTCCGGTTTCTGCGTCGCGGAATTTCATAATTCCCATGGCCGGCAACTCCTGTTCTCGCTGATCGAAAACCCTAATGCAAACCAGGTCGTGCTTTTTACTTACAATCGACAAAGCATCTTCAAAGCCCCGATTGTTGAAGTCGGAAATCAGAAAAGCAATCGAACGTTTTTTGATGACATTGCGCAGGTATTTCAGTGCCTGTCCAATGTCGGTACCTTTGTTTTCGGGCCTGAAGTCGATGAGTTCCCTGATTATGCGCAGGATATGGCTGCTGCCTTTTTTTGGCGGGATAAACTTTTCGATGCGATCGCTGAAAAAGATAACCCCTACCTTATCATTATTATTGATGGCCGAAAAGGCCAGCACCCCCGCAATTTCGGTGATCATTTCTTCTTTTAGCATACCAACAGCGCCAAACTCATTGGAACCGCTCACATCGATCAGCAGCATCACGGTAAGCTCACGTTCCTCCTCAAACACCTTCACAAAGGGATGATTAAACCGGGCCGTTACGTTCCAGTCGATGCTGCGAATGTCGTCGCCATACTGATACTCCCTCACTTCGGTAAAAGCCATGCCACGCCCCTTAAAGGCACTGTGATAATGCCCCGAAAATATCTGGTTGGAAAGACCTTTGGTTTTGATCTCGATCTTCCTGACCTTCTTTAAGAGATCGGTGGTTTCCATTTCAGCAAAGATTAAGGAACTTCTACCGTGTTGAGAATCTCGTTGATAATGTCTTCGGTGGTAATATTTTCTGCTTCGGCTTCGTAAGTAAGCCCTATGCGGTGGCGCAGCACATCGGCGCAAACGGCACGCACATCCTCCGGAATTACGTAACCGCGCCGTTTAATAAAAGCAAAAGCCTTGCTGGCAAGTGCCAGGTTGATGCTTGCCCTGGGCGATCCGCCATAGCTGATCAGTGGTCCGAATTTCTGCAGTTTGAAATCGGCCGGATAGCGTGTGGCAAACACTATGTCGGTGATATAATTCTCAATTTTTTCATCAAGGTACACATCGCGCACCACGTTACGGGCTTTGGTAATGTCTGCTGGTTCGAGCACGGCATGGGTTTGCGGAAACTCCTGCAACATGTTGCGGCGCATAATAAGTTTCTCTTCCTCGCGCGAGGGGTAGCCGATCATGACCTTAAGCATAAAACGGTCCACCTGGGCTTCGGGCAGGGGATAGGTGCCCTCCTGCTCCAGGGGGTTTTCCGTAGCCAGCACCAGGAAAGGTTCATCCAGGGTAAAACTATGGTCGCCAATGGTGACCTGCCGCTCCTGCATGGCTTCGAGCAGCGCGCTCTGTACCTTGGCAGGTGCACGGTTGATCTCATCGGCAAGGATGAAATTGGCAAAAACCGGTCCCTTGCGCACCACAAACTCTTCACGCTTCTGGCTGTAAATCATAGTACCGATAAGGTCGGCAGGCAGCAAATCGGGGGTAAACTGAATGCGGCTGAAACGCGCCTTAATGGTGTTTGCCAGCGATTTTATTGCCAGGGTCTTTGCCAGCCCGGGCACGCCCTCCAGCAAGATATGACCATTGGCCAGCAGGCCAATCAGCAGGCGCTCTACCATGTATTTCTGACCTACGATCACCTTGTTCATTTCCATGGTCAGAATGTCGACAAAAGCACTCTCCTGCTGTATCCGTTCGTTCAGTTCCTTTATGTCCATAAATTAATCATGTTAAAAATAATGTACGCAAAAATAGGTAATGAGCGCCCAAAGCCCTACGGCGGGCGCGTTAAAAAATGTTAAGCCATTCATAAAGAAACAAAAAGCACAAATGGCTTCATTAAGTCCTAGAAAACAGACATTTCGGTATAAGAGGTAAATCTTTTTAGGGCTTCAATTCCGGCCACGGAATTGCCGTATTCATTTATGGCCGGCGACCACACGCAGATGCTCAGGTTTTTAGGAAAAACAGCCACAATGCCGCCGCCCACACCACTTTTTCCAGGCAACCCCACCTTATAGGCAAAATCGCCCGACTCATTGTATAATCCGGCCATCAGCATAAGGGCATTAAGGCGCTTGGCCTGGCTGAGGCTTAACAGGGCTTCGCCCGAATAAGGCACTACTCCATGATTGGCCAAAAAAAGAAAGGAGCGCGAGAGGCTCTCGGCACACATCTCAATGGCGCACTGCATAAAGTAAAAATCGAGTACTTCCTCAACAGGGTTTTTAATGTTTTTGAAACCATACATTAAATGAGCCAGGGCCGCATTGCGGTGCCCGGTTTCCTTTTCTGAGCGGGCAACCTCCTCATTAGAATTAATGGTATCGTCGTTGCTGATGTTGCGGACAAAATCAAGAAACTCGCGCCAGGGATACCGGTAATTGGAAAGGATAATATCTGCTACTACCAGGGCACCGGCATTGATAAAGGGGTTGCGCGGAATACCATGCTCGTATTCGATCTGCACCAGTGAGTTAAAAGCCGTGCCCGAAGGTTCCTTACCCAGTCGCTCCCATATGGCCTCGCCTACGGCCTCATAGGCCAGGGTGAACGAAAAAACCTTAGAGATACTCTGTATTGAAAAAGGAATATTGACCTGCCCAACGCCATATTTCTCACCCTTTATATGATGCACGCTAATGCCCAGGTTGTTCCGGTCCACGCTCGATAGTGCCGGAATGTAGTCTGCCACTTTACCCTGGGCAGTCAACGGTTGCACTTCCCGGTAAATCCTGTCAATGATTTCCTGATAATCCATAAAATTGCCCTGTTTATAATAAATGCAAAGATAGTACTTGTAGCATCAGAATAATATTTAATAAAAATAGGGGCAGCCCTAAGTGAAAATCTTTAAAACCCAACTACCTGTTTTAGAATGTATTAGCCTTTTAAATAAAAATTAATTGAAAAAAAGCACAAAAAAATTTGGATGGTATTGAAAAACTTCCTTACATTTGTGGTGTATTAGTTAAGTGGTACACTAAAACAATAAAAACATGATAACCATTGAAAACATAGTTTTTTCCTACAACCACAAGAAGCCATTGTTCGAAGGTCTGAATCTGAGACTGGAACAGGGCAACATTTATGGTTTGCTTGGCAAGAACGGGGCAGGGAAGACCACCTTGCTAAAAATCATAGCTGGCCTGGTTTTTCCGCAATCAGGAAGTTGCAGGGTAAATGGGTTCGAATCGAAAGACCGTATTCCTGAAGCCCTGGAAGACATTTACATCCTGCCGGAAGAATTCGAACTGCCTTCCATCAGCATTCTTCAGTATGCCGCTCTGAACGCGCCGTTTTATTCGCGGTTCGATCACGATAAATTGAACAGGCTTATCGAAGAGTTTCAGTTGGATGGGAGTAAGAAGCTCAACCAATTGTCATACGGACAGAAGAAAAAGTTCCTGCTCGCATTTGGCTTGAGCACCAATGCCCGGCTGATGCTGATGGACGAGCCCACTAATGGCCTTGACATTCCTTCAAAGAGCCAGTTTCGCAAGGTTATTGCAGCCTCCATGGAAGAAGATCAGATCATTATTATTTCCACGCACCAGGTGCGCGATTTACAGAGTCTGATCGACCCTGTGATTATTATGGATGAAGGCAAGATCATTTTCAACCAGACCAATGAAAGCATTATGCAGCACCTGGTATTTGAGCCACAGCATCGTTTGCAAGAAGGGGAGAAGCCTCTGTATGCAGAAGAGGTGTTTGGCGGTGTAGCAGCCGTTTTTGCCAATAAGGCCGGCCGCGATACCCGCATCGACCTTGAGTTGCTTTTCAATGCCGTGGTAAACAAAACCCAGGTTATTAACGAAGAATTTGCAAATCCCTCTTAACCATGAAAGCAAAGAATAACACCTTTAGTTTAACCAGACTTTTCTTTCTTGGAAAACGTCAGGTCCTTGGCAACCTCAGCGGTTTTCTTATCGCTTTTGGCGCTTTTGCCGGCACCTTGCTGGTTATCTCGCTGCTTGCGGGCTATTCTGATCCTGGCAGGCTCAGCCGCATTGCCCCGCTCTTTTATGTAGCACTCTTTATCGGGGGTTATGTATTCACCAGCAATATTTTTGCCGAGCTGCACAGCCCCCAGCGCAGCATCCCATTCCTTACCCTGCCGGTTTCCAAGCTTGAAAGGCTGCTTAATGCCTGGCTGCTTACTGCCATTTTATTTCCTGTATTGGCCCTGTTGAGTTATGCATTGGTTGTGTTTCTGGCACATCTCATTTTGGGTGTTCCACTCACTGCAACCGCATTTTCAATGGTTTGGTCAAAAAGCGCCTTTAATGTGGTGATGATTTATGTTATTACCCAATCGATCTTCCTTTTTGGTGCCATTTATTTCCGCAAACATAACTTTATCAGAACACTGCTGAGCCTCTTTGTTTTGCAAATTGTCATTTCCATTTTTCTTACCATCATAGTGTATCTGTTGTTTGGCAAAACTCATTTTAGTGAGGAAGTATTTGTTCAGCAAACCAATTTGTCGCCCGCAATGGAGCAGTTCTTTACTAAAACCCTGGTAGATATTGCCAAATTCAGCTTCAATTATCTTTTGGTTCCATTTTTCCTTATGCTAACATGGTTTGGCATAAAAGAAAGGCAGGTGTAACTATGGAATTCAACGAAAACCAAGCGATATACATGCAGATTGCAGATTACTTCTGCGAGAACATTCTGCAAAAGAAATGGCTGGAAGGGGAGAAGATCCCTTCCATTCGGGAAATCGCCGTCCAGGTGGAAGTCAACCCCAACACGGCCATGCGCACCTTCAGTTACCTACAGGACAAGGGCATCATTTACAACAAACGCGGCATTGGTTATTTCGTGGCCGACAATGGTTTTGAAAAGACCCTGGAACTGAAAAAAGAGCAGTTTGTTGAGGGAGAACTGCCGCAAATGTTTCGCACCCTCGATTTGCTCCGCATGGATTTTAAGGACCTTGAGAAACTTTACCAAAAGTACAGACAAAAAAGCCACAATTAAAACCACGGTTAATTCTGACAACCCAAAAATCGAATAGAAATGAAGACAACAAACAAAATACTTCTGGCTACCCTGATTGCTTTCCTTGCCGTTACGACCGTTCTGATTGTAATTGTAAGACTCAACATCAGTTTCAGACCCTTAACTGAGGGAAGCATGAATGTGGTTAGCGAAATTCGCCAAATATCAGATTTCAATGCCATTGAAGCCTCTGGCCCGGTCAAGGTAGAACTGGTGCAGGGTGATGAAATCGGCCTTACTATTGAAGCCGACGATAACCTGATTGAGCTGATCGTAACCGAAGTAAATGACAAAGTGCTGACCATCCGCATGAGGGAAAGAGTGGTGAAATATCAGGCGCTGGATATTAAAGTGGCCTTTGTAACACTCGAAGCTTTAAGGGTTTCGGCAGGTGCCAGCGTTTTTTCACTCAACACCATTGTGGGGCTTGCCCTGAAACATATTGTCAGCTCAGGGGCCACCAGCGAACTCAATCTCGACTTGGAAGAACTCACCCTTGAAGTCAGCTCGGGTGCCAGGGCCAAACTTTCCGGCAAAGTACGCGAGCTTTTTATTGAAAGCAGCAGTGGTTCAGAAGTAATGGCCAGCGAACTGCAGGCCGAGAATGCCAGCATAAAAACCTCCTCGGGCTCAGTTAACCACGTGTTTGTCAACAACGAAATGTCCATCGACGCCAGCAGCGGAGCGGTAGTGAGTTACGGCGGAAGTCCCACCATTAAGGGAATGAAAACTTCTTCGGGCGGATCGGTTGGCACCCTCTAAAAATTGACTCCTCAAAATACTGAAGCGCAACTGTTTACATAGGCAGTTGCGCTTATTTTTTAAAACAATAATTTAATTTCAGGCGTTCGCTTATACCTTTTGCTTACCTTTACGCGCTCAAAATTTCCTTTAAGAACATGAGCATGGAAAAAAGAATTTACACGGTAATAAAAGGAACCGGAAGCTATATCCCTGAAAAGGTTATTAAGAACGACCATTTTTTGCAGCACCGTTTCTACGACAAATCAGGTGAGCCCATTGAAAAGCCCAATGAGGAGATCATTGCCAAGTTTATGGAGATCACCGAAATTGAGGAGCGCCGCTATGTGGAGGATCAGCATAACACCTCTGATCTTGGCTATTTTTCGGCACTCAAAGCCATTGAAAGCGCAGGCATCGATCCCGAAGAACTGGATTATATCATAGTAGCCCATAATTTTGGCGATGTGTATGCCGGCGATCACAAAACAGATATGTTACCCAGCCTTGCCGCACGTATCAAGCACAAACTGGGCATAAAAAACCCCGATACCGTTGCCTACGATTTGCCTTTTGGGTGCCCCGGCTGGTTGCAGGGAGTGATTCAAGCCGACTATTTCATTAAGTCTGGCGACGCCAAAAGGGCACTTGTTATTGGCGCTGAAACCCTTTCGCGCGTTATCGATCCGCACGACATCGATGGTATGATATATTCCGACGGGGCAGGAGCCGTTATCCTTGAGGGAGTTGAAAGTGAAAAACCCATTGGAATTCTTTCTCACAAAACCCGCAGCGATACCCTTGAGCATTATAACTTGCTCTGGATGGAGAAATCGTTCAATCCGCATTATCCAAAAGATGATATCTTCCTTAAAATGAATGGCCGCAGGGTTTATGAATACGCCATAAGCACGGTGCCACCGTTTGTAAAGGCTTGTATTGAGAAAGCCGGAGCAGAAATAAAAGATATTCGTAAGGTGCTGATCCACCAGGCCAACGGCAAGATGGATCATGTAATTATGCAAAAAATCCTCCGCCTGTATGGCATACGCGAGACTCCCGAGTTTCTTATGCCCATGACCATTTCCAGGCTTGGCAATAACTCTGTAGCAACCCTGCCCGTGCTGCTCGATCTTATCCTGGCCAAAAAGCTCGATAACCATCGCCTCGGCAGTGGGGACCTCTACGTACTGGCCTCTGTGGGAGCAGGAATGAACATAAACGCCATTGTTTACCGTACTCCTTGATTGGATCGTTGAAATTGCCGGATTTATTTCTTTCAAAAAAGAAAATGAATGGCTAAGTTTGCATCCTCATTTTAGCGGATGCCACCAATTGATGCATCCGGGGAGCAGAAAGGTAAGTTAATGGAATTAAAAACACTGGTTAGGAAAGGTTTATCACACCTGCATATTGATTTGACACGCAATATGCAATACGACCGTCTTACCTGGCGCATCATGGAACTTACCATTGAACCCGACTCCAACTGTATTGACATTGGATGCCACAAGGGCGAAGTGCTTAGCCGTATGGTTAAACTCGCACCCCAAGGCTACCACTACGCCTTCGAGCCTATTCCTGCTTATTTTGACCGCCTGAAAGAGCGCTTTAACGGCAGGGTTAGCGTATTGCCATTTGCACTCTCGGAAAACCCGGGAAAAGCTGGTTTTCAGTATGTAAAAAACGCCCCAGCATACAGTGGCCTGAAAGCAAGGAAATACAACGTAAAAAATCCGGAAATCGAAGAGATTGAAGTGGAAATCATGCGGCTCGACGACATAATTCCGGAAACACTTGCAATACATTTCATTAAGATCGATGTAGAAGGAGGGGAGTTCGACGTGTTGAAAGGGGCCAGGAGAATCATTAAAAACCATAAGCCGGTTATTGTTTTTGAAAGCGGCCTGGGCGCTAGTGAATATTATGGTGTAGAACCCGAAGAATTGTTTTCATTTCTGCACAAAGAAATGCAGTGCAAGGTTTCTCTGTTAAAAAATTTTATTGAAAAAAAACCTGCACTGACCAGGCAAGAATTTCTGGATGTTTATCAAAGCGCAAAAGAATATTATTTCGTTGCTCACGCGTAATTCCATTCTGTCCCTGCAATTCAGCCCACATTTACAGATGACCAAAAAGCAGCCAAGACCTTGCTTTTTTTCAGCGTGATATTTGTCCTATAATTAATATTATGTTAAATAGAAAATATAAAAAGCAGGGAGTCGTAAACTGACTCCCTGCTTTTTATATTCCCTGTTATGGAGGGTTATATTTTATTATACCTGCCCTATTCTTCGATAGGTGCAAATTTTTGGTGATAAATATCCTGCATTACTTCCAGTTTTTCAGGTTGGTTGGTTCTGGCGTACAACTGCATGAGCGATACTACAACGACTTCGAGATTGGTTTCATCGTCACCAAGCATCTCCATGGCAGTCTCCAGGTACGGTTGCGCTTGCAGCCATTTTTCCTGGAAGCGCTTTTCATCCTGCTCATACTGCCTGAAAGCAGCAGATGTTGGATTGGCCCTGAGTTTGGCGTCAGCTTCTTCAAAGATTCTGATCCCCTCGTTAAAGTAAAGTACACCGAGGTTATAAATAGCATCAAAATAATCGGGATCGAGTTCAATAGATTTTTTGTATGATTTTTCGGCTTCCATGAATGCGAACTGCCTGTCTTCCAGTGTGTAGGTAGTATCCTGTGCCATGCGGTCGTAATTGGCAGCAAAGGCGAAATAAAGGTTCGGGTTCTCCGGATCCTTTTCAATGGCCAGGTTCAGAATTTCGCGGGCCTCGTCAACCTGCCCGGTAAAGATGTAAATGTTGGCTTCCGAAAAAATCAGGTTCAGGTCATCGGGATAGCGCTGACGTCCGCTTTTGATCATGGAAGTGGCAGCCACTGTGTCCCCTTTAGCCATCAATATATTAGTCATGGAAGAAAACATATAAGGCTGGTCGTATTCCATTTCAATCAACTTGAGATACATTTCTTCAGCCGGTGCAAATTCACGCGCCATTTCAGCAGCCAAAGCAGCGTTGTACAGCGTGGTGGTATCGATAGAACCAAATGATTCGGCAAGGCCGTATGACCTGCGGAAAGCCCTGCTTGCGTTGCTGTAATCGCCTGTATTGAACGATTCTACGGCAGCGTTGAAGGTCAACTCAGACATCACCAGCAAGGTTTGCTGAATTTCAATGACGTTAGCGTTGTCGGTATCTTTTTCTTGCGCAGTTTCCAGCGCCTGGTAAGCCACCTCCAGTGGGTTGTTGTGAAGAGCCTTCACTTCAGGATCCTGGCTAACAAAGATTTCGATATACACTTTTGCACGGGTAATGTGTGTGCTGGCATCGTTCAATGCCGATGGATCCTGCATGGCAGCATCGATCATTTCCTTCGCATTTGCAATATTACCCCTGTTGAGCTGGGTATTGGCACGGCGAACGTCACGGGTTTGCGCCTGTGCAAAAGTGGCTGCAAATAAGCAAAATATTACAATAAAAATTGTCCGTTTCATTGGAATCATTTTTTGGTTTTTGTTTGGGTGAACTTATTAATTATTTACAAATGTAACATTATTTTAAAATGTAATAATGTACGCAGGAATTTTACTCCTGGTGCTCAGTCTGGTCGGATACTGTGTCATCTGGCAATTCTTCGCCATTTTCAAGGTCGTCACCGTTAAATGCAGACTCGAGCACTTTGGTAACTGCAGCAATCTCGTCGTCGTTTTTCAGCGTGATAAGCCTTACGCCCTGTGTGGCTCGTCCCATATCGCGAAGCGTTCCTACCGAAAGTCTGATGGTGATTCCTGACTTGTTAATGATCATAAGATCATCGGCTTCAGTAACATTGACCATCGAGATCATGGCGCCTGTCTTTTCGGTAATATTCAACGACTTCACTCCTTTTCCTCCGCGGTTGGTTATGCGGTACTCGTCCACCGGCGAGCGTTTACCATAGCCTTTTTCTGAAACTACGAGAATGCTGCTCTGCGTGTCCTCTACACATACCATGCCAATAACTTCATCATGCGGACTGGCAAGGGTAATTCCCTTTACCCCTGCGGCATTCCGGCCCATTGGCCTCACGAGTTCCTCGTTGAATCGAATGGCTTTCCCACTTTTCAATCCAATAAGCACCTGGTTTTTGCCGTTGGTAAGACTGGTTCCGATCAGTTCGTCTCCTTCGCGAATGTTTATGGCAATAATTCCATTGGCCCTGGGACGGCTGTATGCCTCCACACTGGTCTTTTTAATGATACCCTTCTTGGTACAAAGAATAATATAGTTATTCTCAATGTACTCCTGATCGGTCAGGTCCTTAATGTTAACTACAGCCTTAATTTTATCATCGGACGGAATATTGATCAGGTTTTGGATGGCTCTTCCTTTACTGGATTTGGCGCCTTCCGGAATCTCAAACACGCGCATCCAGAAGCACTTGCCTTGTTCGGTGAAGAACAACAGGTAGTTGTGGTTGGTAGCGGTAAAGAGTTGTTCCACAAAGTCTTCCCCTCGGGTGGAGGAGCCTTTGCTGCCGCGCCCTCCCCTGCTCTGGGTCCTGAATTCGGTAAGAGCGGTCCTTTTTATATAGCCTAAATGCGAAATGGTGATTACCACGCTTTCGTCGGCAATGGTGTCTTCAATGCGGAAATCGTTGGCAGTATATTCAATTTCGGTGCGGGCTTTGTCGCCGAATTTATCCTTCACCTCCAGGAGTTCATTCTTGATGATTTCCATGCGGAGGGTAATATCAGCCAATACCGATTTATAATAGTCAATCTTTTTCAGGATCTCCTCATACTCTTCCTTGATTTTGCTGCGTTCGAGGCCGGTAAGGCGTTGCAGGCGCATATCGAGAATGGCACGGGCCTGAATTTCAGAGAGGTTGAACTTCTCCATCAGGCCATTCCGTGCTTCCTCGGGAGTAAGCGAGGACCTTATCAGTGAGATCACCTCGTCGAGGTTGTCGAGGGCAATTAGCAGTCCTTCAAGAATATGGGCACGTTTTTCTGCCTCGCGCAGTTCGTATTGAGTCCGGCGCGTTACCACGTCGTGGCGATGCTCTACATAATGGTAAATAAGGTCCTTTAGGTTAAGCACCTCCGGGCGGCCATGGACCAACGCAATATTGTTAACATTGAAAGCCGTTTGCAGGGCAGTATGCTGGTATAGCAGATTGAGCACCACGTTCGGAATGGCGTCCTTGCGCAACTCGTATACAATGCGCAGGCCTTTACGGTCAGATTCGTCGCGAATATCGGTAATGCCATCAATTTTTTTGTCATTTACCAGGTCGGCTGTTTTTTTGATCATCTCGGCCTTGTTTACCTGATAAGGAATGGAAGTAACAATAATTGCTTCCTTTCCATGATCATAGGCTTCAAAGGTGGCTTCACCGCGCACCACTACCCTGCCGCGACCGGTCATGAAGGCTTCCCTCACTCCTTCGTAACCATAGATAAGTCCTCCGGTTGGGAAATCAGGTCCTTTGATGAACTTCATGAGTTCTTCAATGGTAATTTCGTTGTTGTCGATATAGGCAATTATGCCATCGACCACCTCCGAAAGGTTGTGGGGTGGCATATTGGTGGCCATACCCACGGCAATACCCGAGGAGCCGTTTATCAGCAGGTTGGGTATCCTGGAAGGCAACACGGTGGGTTCCTGGAGGGTATCGTCAAAGTTATTCTGAAACTCCACGGTTTCCTTGTCTATGTCCGTCAGAAGTTCTTCGGCAATTTTCCTCAGGCGAGCTTCGGTATAACGCATGGCTGCCGGGCTGTCGCCGTCGATGCTGCCAAAGTTACCCTGCCCGTCCACCAGCGGATAACGCAGCGACCATTCCTGGGCCATACGCACCATGGCGTCGTAAACAGAGGAATCGCCATGGGGGTGATACTTACCCAGCACCTCCCCTACTATCCTGGCCGATTTTTTGTACGGACGATTGCTCAGCGTACCCAATTCATTCATTCCAAACAGCACGCGGCGGTGAACGGGTTTCAAACCATCGCGCACATCCGGCAGGGCTCTCGAAACAATTACAGACATGGCATAATCTATATATGCCGTCTTCATTTGTTCCTCGATATCTACTTTGATGATCTTTTCGCCAGACATATTGATTATTAGTGTTTTACAAAAATTATTTCATGAAGATTATAAGCTACGAAATTACGCTTTTTAATGCACTTTTCCTTGCTTAAACCATAATAAAATCAGTATTTTTCTAACAATTCCAGTTAATTATTGTTAATAAATCCGGAAGGTAATTTCTGAATTGATTAATATTGTAGTTAATTTTGATTGGATAAAAATAATTTACACTGAATGGAAGCAAAATTTTCACCAAGAGTTAAAGATGTGATCACCTACAGCCGCGAAGAGGCTCTTCGCAATGGCAATGATTATATAGGGATCGAGCATCTTCTTCTCGGAATTATCCGGGAAGGCGAAGGCTTGGCGGTTAAAATATTATCTCACCTTGGTATTGATTTGTTAAAACTGAAAACCATTATTGAGAATACTATTAAAGGTTCGTCCTCGCGTGGGCGCAGCCTCGATAATATTCCACTGGTTAAGCAAGCCGAAAGGGTTTTAAAGATAACCTACCTTGAAGCAAAACTTTTCAACAGCGAGATGATTGGGACTGAGCACCTGCTGCTGAGTATCCTGAAAGATACTGACAACCTTGCCACCAAGACCCTGAATCAGCAGGGTGTGGATTACGAACTGATTAAGGAAGAAATAAATAACTGGCGTGGCGGCAACCCCGAAGGCGACACCCGTCACGACATCCGCGGAGATCTTTCTGCCGGAGGCGATGAAGACGATGCCGGCGAAAGCAGCTTTGGCAGTTCCTTTAAAAAAGTTTCAGATAAGTCGAAAACCCCTGTTTTAGATAACTTTGGGCGAGACCTGACCCGCGCTGCCGAGGAAAACCGCCTCGACCCCGTGGTGGGCCGTGAAAAAGAACTGGAGCGCATTGCCCAGATCCTCTCACGCCGCAAAAAGAACAATCCCATATTGATTGGTGAACCCGGCGTTGGCAAATCGGCCATTGCCGAAGGATTGGCTTTGCGCATTGTGCAGCGTAAGGTTTCCAGGGCGCTTTTCAACAAAAGGCTGGTAACCCTCGACATTGCTTCACTGGTGGCAGGCACCAAATACCGCGGACAATTCGAAGAACGCATGAAAGCCTTGCTCAACGAGCTGGAGAAGAATCCTGATGTGATTCTTTTTATCGACGAGCTGCACACCATCGTGGGTGCTGGCGGGGCTTCGGGCTCGCTCGACGCGAGTAATATGTTCAAGCCTGCCCTGGCACGGGGTGAGCTGCAGTGCATTGGCGCCACAACCCTGGATGAATACCGCCAGCATATTGAAAAGGACGGCGCCCTTGAACGCAGATTCCAGAAAATCCTGATCGATCCCACTTCTGCGGAGGAGACCATTGAAATTCTGAATAACATTAAGCAAAAATACGAAGACCACCACCTGGTTTCCTATTCCGACGAGGCCATAAAGGCTTGCGTGCATCTGACCGACCGGTATGTGAGTGACCGTTGCCTTCCCGATAAGGCCATTGATGCCTTGGATGAAGCTGGTTCCCGAGTGCACATCACCAATATAAAGGTGCCCGAAAATATTATTGAAATTGAGGGTCGCATCGACGAGGTTCGTGATGAAAAAACACGCGCTATTAAAAGTCAGAAATACGAATTGGCGGCCAAACTGCGTGACCAGGAGCGTGAACTTGGAGAAAAGCTTGAGCAGGAGAAACGCCGCTGGGAAGAAGAATCGCAGCTGCATCGCGAAGTTGTTACCGAGCAAAATGTTTCTGAGGTTGTTTCGATGATGACCGGGGTGCCGGTTCAGCGCATTGCCCTCAACGAAAGTGAGCGCCTGATCAGCATGGAGAAAGACCTTGGAAGAACCGTGATCGGGCAGGATGAAGCCATCATAAAAGTGGTGCGAAGCATTCGAAGAAACCGTGCCGGACTCAAAGACCCCAGCAAGCCCATTGGCTCCTTCATTTTCCTGGGTCCGACGGGTGTGGGGAAAACCCACCTTGCCAAAGTGCTTTCAAAGCATTTGTTCGACTCGGATGATGCCCTGGTGCGCATCGACATGAGCGAGTACATGGAGAAATTTGCTGTGAGCCGCCTCATTGGCGCCCCTCCCGGATATGTTGGCTACGAAGAAGGCGGACAGCTGACCGAAAAGATCCGCCGCAAGCCTTACTCTGTGGTATTGCTTGATGAGATTGAGAAAGCTCACCCGGATGTGTTTCACCTGCTGCTGCAGGTGCTCGACGATGGACAACTTACCGACAGTCTTGGTCGCCGTATCGACTTCAAGAATACCATTATCATCATGACCTCGAATATTGGGTCACGCCAATTGAAGGACTTCGGTATGGGCGTTGGTTTCAGTACCTCGGCCAAACAAGCCGCTTCGGGAGAATATGCCCAGAGTGTCATTGAAAACGCCCTTAAAAAGGCTTTTGCGCCTGAGTTCCTTAATCGTGTGGACGATGTGGTGATATTCGATTCGCTGAAGAAAGAGCATATTTTCAAAATTATCGACATCGAACTGGCCAAGCTTTACAAGCGGATAAACGACCTTGGTTACAAAGTGGAACTTTCGCTTGAAGCCAAAGAATTTATTGCCGAAAAGGGATGGGATGCTGCCTTTGGAGCGCGTCCGCTTAAACGTGCCATTCAGAAATATCTGGAAGACCCGCTGGCCGAAGAGATAATAAAAGCCCGGGTGAAGGAAGGCGAAATCATTTTCATTGATTTCGACAAAGACAGCCAGGAAATTCACATTGGTCCACGTAAGCTGGAGTCCGAAAAAAAGAAACCAGCAGATCCTGAAAAGAAGGAGGATTAACAGACCTTAATGTATTAAAAAAAAGGGATCCGATCGGGATCCCTTTTTTTTGCTTCAGTGGGTTATCAGAACTTATATTCGTTATCCTCAATCAGTTTTGCTGCAATGCGACGGCGTGCTTCCTTCACATTGACACCAGCAACGGTTGTAAGGTTGTTAACGGCTGCAGCCAAACGGTTGGCATCGCCTTGTTCAGGCAAGGAAAAAACGCAATCTAAAGCAAAACCGCGAATTTTCTGAGCTGCATCATATACAAAAACATCCAGGATATCTTTGTAAAGTGCAGCTTGTTCCCCTTTCATGCTTTCCACTTTTTGCACCCTGAGGGCAAGCGACTCGGCAATGTAAAGTTCGCTGATCGCATCGGCAATGTTCATCATGATTTCCTGCTCGCGCACCAACTTTTTGGCAAACTGTGTAGATACAGCATGAATGCAAAGCAGGGCAACCTTTTTATAATTTTTCAGGTAGCGCTGTTTCTCCTGGTAATAATCTTCGCCATCCACTTTGCCATCGGTAATGCTGTCCAGGTTGTTATACAATTCAGCTGCAGGCCCGAAGAGGTCGAAATCGCCCTTCAAGGCACGCTTCATGGCGGTATCGCCCACAAGCAGGCGGTTGATCTCGTTGGTGCCTTCAAAAATTCGGTTGATGCGTGAGTCACGATAGCCGCGTTCCACGTTCATTTCAGCAGAATAACCCATGCCACCATGAATCTGAACGGCTTCATCGGCCACGAAGTCGAGCATTTCTGAACCATATACCTTAAGGATGGCATCTTCAACGGCATAATGGCTGATGGCTTCGATGGTGGCGCGACCATAATCGGGCTCCGTGGTTTTCAGCACTTCCAAAAGATCATCTATATCCTTGCTCACGCGGTAAATTGCCGCTTCATGTGCATAAAGGCGGATGACCATTTCGGCCAGTTTATGCTGAATGGCACCAAAGCTGGAAATGAGCACACAAAACTGCTTGCGTTCGTTGGCATATTTCACCGAGTCGGTTATGGCCTTTTTTGCCGCGCCAATCACATTTGCACCAAGCTTCATACGGCCCATGTGCAGAATATTCAGGGCAATGCGGAAACCTTCGCCGCGGGCACCCAGCATATTTTCTGCAGGAACCATTACATCATTATAATAAATCTGGGCCGTGGAAGAGCCTTTGATTCCCATTTTGTGCTCATCGGGTCCGATAACCACGCCGGGCATATTGCTCTCCACCACAAAAGCACTGAGGATGCGGTCGTTCTCCACTTTGGCAAAAACCACCTGGGTGTCGCAGAAACCCGCATTGGTGATCCACATTTTCTGACCATTCAGAATGTAATGCTTTCCGTCTTCGGCAGGAATGGCTTTCGAATTGCCAGAGTTGGCATCGCTTCCGGCACCTGGCTCGGTAAGGCAGTAGGCTCCCAGCAACTCACCCGAGGCCAACTGAGGAATATAGCGCTGACGCTGCTCTTCGTTGCCATAATACATGATGGGCAAGGTGCCAATGCCACAATGCGCCATAAATGCCACAGAAAATGAATAGGCAGCACCTATGGTTTCTGCAGCGAGCATCTGGGTTACGAACGACTGGCCAAAACCGCCGTATTCTTCCGGAATGGAAATACCCATCAGGCCCAATTCTCCTGCCTTTTTCAGTATTTCCTTCATCAATTCGCGGTCGCCCTTGTCGAGTTTGTCAAGGTGCGGATATACTTCAGCTTCAATAAAATCTTTACACGTCTGGGCAATCATTAACTGTTCCTCGTTGTATTCCTCGGGAACGAAAATATCATTGGCATCCACTTCCTTTACCAGGAATTCGCCGCTCTTCAGGTTTTTTGGTTTGTCCATTTTTTGAGTTTGGTTTTATTGATGGTTAAATACCCAATGCCTGGGCAATGAGTTCGGAAATATCGTAATTTTTGATCTCTTCTTCGCGGTTTTTGTATTTCAGGCCATCGGTCATCATGGTCATGCAAAACGGGCAGGATGTAGCAATGACTTTTGCGTCGGTTTTCAGGGCATCTTCAATGCGCTCGATAAAAACTTCCTTATCGCCTTTTTCAGCTTCTTTAAACATTTGCCCCCCACCGGCCCCGCAGCAAAGCGCAAAGCTTTTGTTGCGGTGCATTTCCACCATTTTCCCCGAAAGGGCATTAAGCACCCTGCGTGGCGATTCGTAGATATCGTTGGCCCGGCCCAGGTAACATGGATCGTGGTAAGTGATGGTTACATTTGTAAACACCTGGGGGTCGATCTGCAGCTTTCCCTCTGAAATCAGGCCATCCAGAAAATCGACATAGCTGATCACTTCGTAAACTCCGCCAAGATCGGGATATTCGTTTTTAAAAATGTTATAGCAATGCGGGCAAATGGTAATGATCTTTTGCACTTCGTAAGCCTTGAAAATCTCTATATTCTGCAGGGCCTGCATTTGATAGAGCATTTCATTGCCTGCCCGCCGGGCGGGGTCGCCTGTACACGACTCTTCCTTGCCAAGCACTGCATAGTTCACATCGAGGTAAGAAAGGATCTTTGCAAAGGCAGCTGCCACTTTTTTGTAACGGTCGTCATAAGCCCCGGCGCAGCCCACCCAGAAAAGATATTCGGGCTTTTCGCCCCTGGCAAAAAGATCGGCCATTACGGGTACTTCAATTTTAATGGTCTCCATTATTGTTTATTTTGGCTTATGATTTTTTTATTTCCAGGTCTTTGGCCCAGAGCATACGGTCTTCGGCCGAATATTGCCAGGGCGCACCATTGTTTTCGATGTTGTTGAACACGGCCTTTAATTCACCGGGAGCGGAGCCTTCTTCCATCACCAGGTAGCGGCGCATATCCACAATCAATGTGGGGTGGTTGATGTTGATGGGGCATTCCATGGCGCAGGCATTGCAGGTAGTGCATGCCCAGAGCTCTTCCTCACTGATAAAATCGCGCAAGAGCGATTTATTGTCCGAGAAATCCTTGCCAGATTTGAGCAGGCCCTTGCCTTTTTCGCGCATGCGGGCGCGCAGGTCCATTACAATTTTGCGTGGTGAAAGCTTTTTGCCGGTAATGGCCGCCGGGCATACCGAGGTGCAGCGCCCGCATTCGGTGCAGGCCAGCGAGTCCAGGTAGTTTTTCCAGGTCACATCGTCGGCATCAAGCACGCCAAAGCGTTCGGGAGCCGCCTCGCCTTCCACGGGTGCAAAGGCAGTGGCGGGGTCCATCATCAGCTTCACCTCGCGGGTGATGCTGTCCATGTTTGGAAGTTTTCCCAGCGGGTCGAGCCTCGAAAGGAATACATTGGGCACCGACATAAACACGTGGAAGTGTTTGCTGTATGGCAAAAGGTTGGCAAAGAAAAAAATAAGCAGGATATGCGCCCACCAATGAATTTCGTGATGCACATGCAGGGCTGCCGGACTTAATCCCGAAACGAGCCCCGTGAGGTGCTGACTAACGGGGAAAATACCGTGAATGGTTTCGTTAATGGCCGTTTGGTGTGCCACATAGCTGGTGTTAAGCCCGAGTAAGGTAAGCATAAGCAATAAAATGATGCTTAGCGCTATTTTGGCATCCACATGCGACACATGCTTCATTTCAATGCCTTCAAATCGCTTTACATGAATAAACAGCCTGCGGCCAATGAACACCAGTATGGCAATGGCCACGATCAGGGCAAAGATGTCGCCGCTGGCCATCACCACATCATAAAAGCCGCCCATCACCTTCAGGGAGCGCTCGATGCCAAAAAGGCCGTCAATTACCATTTCTATGCTTCCGATCAGGATCACCAGGAAGCCCCAGAACACCAGGGCGTGCATGATTCCGGTAAAGGGTTTTCTGAACATTTTCGACTGCCCCAGGGCCACTTTCAGCGTAAGCGAAATGCGCTTTCCGAAATCCCTTACGGGGAAAGCAGGTTTAGTTAGCTGGAACAGTTTCACATACCTCCAGGTAGTATAGCCAAATACCCCAAAAGTAAGTAGCAAGGCTGCTGCAAAAATTATCTGGCTGGTCATAAATTTTGGTTTGTTTGGTGGTTCGTTTTAAGAAAGGCCAGAAACACCTTGCCCCTGCCGGCGGTTAACGGCAGGGGCAAGCAGGTTGTTATTTGGTTTTTATTTCCTTTACAGCTTCCACAAGTTTTGGCAGCACTTTCATGGCATCGCCCACAATACCGTACTGGGCCGCCTCGAAGATGGGAGCCGATTTGTCGGAGTTGATGGCCACGATATATTTTGACGAACTGACCCCTGCCAGGTGCTGGGTAGCACCCGAAATGCCAATGGCAAAATACAGGTTGGGTGCAATGATTTTGCCGGTTTGCCCTGTATGCTCTTCGTGGGGGCGCCATCCCTCATCGGAAACCGGGCGTGAACAGGCGGTGGCTGCATTAAGCAGTTCTGCAAGCTCCAGTATGGGCTGCCAGTTGTCGGCCGACTTCATGCCACGCCCGCCCGAAATAACGATCTCGGCATCAGTAAGCAAAATCTTCCCTTCGTGCTTCTGAACGTCCTTCACCACGGTTTTTACCTCAGCACCGTCGAGTTCAACGGAGAAGTTCTCAATTACTGGCTCCACAGCATTTTCGGCCAGATCAAAAGAGTTTTGCATCAGGGTGATGATCTTAACTTCTGTGTTGAGCAAAAGGTGTGCAAAGGCATTGCCCGAGAACACTTTTTTGCTTACCACGAAAGGCTCGGTGGTGAGCGGCAGTTTGTTAACGCCCGATCCCAAGGCCGCCTTCAGTTTGACAGAAAGCCTCGGGGCGATGGATTTTCCGGCGTTGTTGCTGGCCATAACAATAACTTTGGCGCCTTCCTTTTGGGCTACCCGGGCAATAAGGCTGGTGTAGGCTTTGCTGTCGAGGTGCCTGAGCAACTCATGATCTGTTGTAACAACCTTTTGAACGCCGTATTTTCCCAGCTTTTTCAATTCGCTTTCTTCCACTTTTCCAATGGAAACCGCTACCAGGCTGGTGCCCAGCATTTCGGCAACCTTGGCACCGTATGAAGCCAGTTCAAAAGTTAGTTTTTTGAATTTGCCGTCCCAGTTCTCGGCATAAATGATTACTGACATATGTGTTTAGTTTATTCGGTTCGAAAAAATAATTTAAATGACCTTGGCTTCGTTCTGAAGCATTTCAATGAGCTGAGCTGCATTTTCGGGATCAATAAATTTGCAGGCGGCACGGGGCTGCGGTGGCTCGTAGGCAACAAATGAGCTGAGCGCTTCTGCAGCAGGTGCTTCCAGCACAGTGATGGGTTTGGAGCGCGCCATCATAATGCCCCTCATGGCGGCAATGCGTGGTTCTTTGGCAATGCCTTTCTGAACAATACCCACAAATGGCGAAGGAACCACAACAACTTCTTTTCCTCCATCTATTTCACGGGTGATCACAGCTTGTCCGCCTTCGACCTTCAGGTTCGATATGGCCGAAACGGAAGGCAGGTCGAGAAACTCGGCCAGCATGCTGCCCACGTTGGAGCCGTTGTAATCGCTCGACTCGATACCGCAAAGGATTATGTCGAACTGCCCGGCTTTGACCACTTCGGCCAGTGCGGCAGCTACCTGGTAAGCATCGGCAGGCTCAACATTCACGCGAAAGGCATTGTCGGCACCAATGGCCAAAGCTTTGCGAATGGTAGGTTCGGAAGAAACCGGCCCCACATGGGCCACGCTCACTTGTTTCACACCGGTTGAAGCATCGTCTTTCAACTCAAGGGCGCGGGTAAGCGAAAGCTCGTCCCAGGGGTTGATCACCCATTGTATGCCAGCGGTATCGAGCCGGGTGTTGTTGTCGGTAAACTTTACCTTGGTAGTGGTGTCGGGAACATTACTGATACAAACTAAAACATTCATTGTAAAGACATTAATTGGTTTTCAGATTAATATTTATTTCTTCTTCAGTCCAAGAATTTTTTCTTTCTGTTCAAGGTCGTCGAAGCATTCGCCCTGGCAGGTAAAGCAACTCTGAATGAGGGTGTCGCTGATACCCATGGTAGAATAGCCCCCATCGTGGAAGAGGTTCTGCATGGTAACCTTGCGGGTAAGGTCAGAGAACATCACAACGCAGTAGTCGGCGCATTCGTCGGAACTTGCATTGCCAAGGGGCGACATGCAATTTGCATAAGCATAAAAGCTTTTGAAGCCACCTACGCCGGTGCCGGCTGTAGTGACGGTGGGCGACTGGGAAATGGTGTTGACACGCACCTTGCATTTCTTGCCATAGTGGTAACCGAAGCTGCGGGCAATGGACTCCAGCATGGCCTTGGCCTGCGCCATATCGCTGTATGAAGAATAGGTACGCTGGGCAGCAATGTAACTCAGGGCAACCACACTGCCCCATTCATTCATAGCATCCATCTGGTAAGCCACCTGCAGCACCTTGTGCAGCGAAATGGCCGACACATCCAGGGTTTTGTTCATGTAATTGTAGTCGAGGTTAGCGTAGTGCAGGCCTTTGCGCACATTGGGCGACATGCCCACCGAGTGCAGCACAAAGTCTATTTTCCCGCCAAGGATTTTCATGCTCTCCTGGAAAAGATTTTCCAGGTCATCTACCTGGGTGATATCGGCCGGAATCACCTCGGCATTCAGCTTTTCGCCCAGTTTGAAGATTTCGCCCATGCGCAGGGCAATGGGTGCATTGGTCAGCACGATCTTAGCCCCGTTTTCGTGGGCTTTCTCGGCCACTTTCCAGGCTATGGAGTTCTCGTCGAGTGCTCCGAATATGATTCCTCTCTTTCCTTTCAGCAATTGTATTGACATGATAGTTTGATTTTAGTTTTTCTGTGTGTTAAAAATGAGTTCGCGGGCCGTGGCAAGCATAACCTCTGTGGGTTTCTCGCCGCCCAGCATTTTGGCTACTTCCAGTATGCGGTCGCCGTTATGGATGTTTTTAATGGCAGTTCGGGCCTTGCCTTGCTCAATGGTTTTGTAAACGAGCAAATGGGATCGGCCGCGCGAAGCGATCTGCGGAAGGTGTGTGATGGCAATGACTTGCATGTTTCGGGCAATGGTTTCGAGGATGTTGGCCACCCGGGTGGCCGTTTCGCCCGAGATGCCCGAATCAATCTCGTCAAAAATTATGGTGGGCAGCAGGTTGCGCTGCGATATCATCGATTTGATGCTGAGCATGAGCCTCGACAGCTCTCCACCCGATGCCACCCTGGCAATTTCGCTGGGTGTGCCGCCGGGATTGGCGCTGAACAGGAAGTTCAGGAGGTCGCTGCCGTTGGCATTCATTCCTTCGAGCGGCTGGCTGGCTATCTTAAAGGTTGCCCCGGGCATGCCCAACTGCCTGAGCAAACCGGTAACTTCTTTTTCCATTTCGGGAATGACCTGCCGGCGGCGTTTAGAAATCTTTTCGGCCTGGATAAAAAGATCCTGCCTCTTTGAGTCAAGTTCCTTGCGCAATTGGTTGATCTCCTCCTCGAGCGAGTCGATGGCAAGGATCTTTTGCTGGTAATCGTCGCGTGTGCTTTCGAGCTCCTCCATGCTGGAGGCGTTGTGCTTAAGCAAAAGCTTGTTGAGCAAATCGATGCGCTGCTGCAGCTCTGTAGCACGCGCCGGGTCGTGGATCACTTCTTCTGCTTCACGTTCCAGGTCGGCGTTGAGGTCTTTGATTTCGATCATTACCGATTCCAGGCGCACCATCAGTTGGCGGAATTTCTCGTTGTAGCCCGCCAGCGGGCGCAGCAACTGCAGGCCTTCATTGAGGCCCTTCAGCACGTTGATGTCGGCATTGGAAAGGATAAAAGAAGCCTTTTCAAGGTTGAGTTTGATTTCTTCGGCATGGCGCAGAATCTCCAGTTCGCCTTCTATTTGCCGGTACTCTGCAGGGTTTATGCGTGCCTTGTCGAGCTCCTCGAATTGAAAGCGGAAATAGTCGAGCTCTGTGCGGGAGCGTTTTTCCTGTTCCTCAAGGCTTTCAATGTTTTTGCCAAGTTTTTGCCATTCGCGGAAAGCAAGCCTGAAGACACTCATATCTTCCAGGATGCCGGCAAAACTGTCGACCACATCGAACTGAAAGGACGACTCGCCAATAAGCAGGGTTTGGTGCTGGGAGTGTATGTCGATAAGCCTTTCGGCCACCTCTTTCATAACGGCAAGGTTTACCGGGGTGTCGTTGATAAAAGCCCTCGACTTTCCCTGGGGGTTGATCTCCCTGCGGAAAATGGTGAGCTGGTCGTAATCTAGCTGATATTTTTCGAATAAGTCGCGCAGGTCTAAATTTTCCAAATCGAAGGTGCCTTCCACAATGCATTTGCGGTCTTTGTGCATGAGCACCTGGGTATCGGCCCGCTGTCCCAGGATCAGGGCCATGGCCCCCAGAAGTATAGATTTTCCTGCGCCGGTTTCACCCGTGATGACGGTAAGCCCCTGGGTGAGCGAAATGTCGAGTTTCTCGATCAGGGCATAGTTTTCAACCAGCAGGTGTTTCAGCATATAGGCAACAAAATTGACGGGCCAAAGTTAACAAACTTTGACAAAAGAAAAAGCAAATTTTAATCGGCCGTTTAACGGGTCCTGGCTTCTGCGCCCTGGGTCATGCGCCGGTACTTGGAGCTGTTGGCAGGGTCAATCTCGGTAAGGATTTGAATGGCTTTGTTGCGGTCCATGGGGTTGGCCTCGGTAAAAAGGTTTACCA